>CAJUFJ010000008.1 GCA_910585815.1 uncultured Oscillospiraceae bacterium
TTTATCCTGCTATAATTTCGACCGGTGGGTTCAGCGGAAGATTACCCACCGGCTATGCACCGGCTGATTCAACAGTTTTGGTATCCTCGCCGGGTACGGCGGTGATATACTTTCCCCGCAGGCAGAGGTTCCCTTCTTTTATCCCTGCGGCGTTCGTCCGCTTGTGCAGCATGGGACCTCTATCTTATGAGGGTTCATTGTTGAGCCGGATGCGGGAGCGGCAGCTCTCCGCTCATCTCGAAGCAGGATATGACTCATAAGAGTGCGAGGAATGTCTGCAAATTTTAGCAGGATGGTGTTTGCTATGTTTATCGTTGGAATCGACATCGCCAAGCGCAGTCACATGGTCCGCGTCATTGACTCAGAGGGGCGGACAGTGTATAAGCCTTTCTCCATCCGCAACAGCTGCTCAGGCTGCAACGCACTGCTGGAGCGGCTGAGGAAACTCACAAACCGCAAGAGCGAATTTCTCTTCGCCATGGAATCAACGGCCCACTACTGGCTGGCCCTCTACACCCGTCTGCGGAAAGAGGGATATCAGGTGGTGGTACTCAATCCCATCCAGACGGATGCCATGCGTGAGATGCTGATGGAAGAAAATAAGACGGACGAGATCGACACCCTGGTCATTGCGGAGACCATCCGCTTTGGCCGGTACAGGGCCAGCAGCGTACCGCAGGAGAAGCTGCTGGCGCTGCGGGAGCTCTGCCGAAACCGTTTTTACCTCATTGATATGGGCAGCGATCTCAAACGGAAGATCACCGCTCTTTTGGATCAGGTATTCCCTGAGTTTGAAAGCCAGTTCAGTACGATCTTCGGGAAAACTGCCCTTGCCGTTTTACGCCAGTATCCTACGCCGGAGAAACTGTCCAGGGCGCAGACCGGAAAGTTGACCGAGGTGCTCCAGACCGCAAGCAACGGTCGTTTCGGGGAGTGGAAAGCCAGACAGCTCAAGGAGCTTGCCAGGGACAGTTTCGGTATCCCGGACTGCGAGGGCACTTACTCCGCGCTGCTCCTGCTGTACCTGGATCAGTTCCAGTCTCTTCAGGACGCGGCAGCCGTATTGGAGAAAAGAATTGCGGAACTGTTCTCCCAGTTTGACTCCACCCTCACCTCCATCACCGGTATTGGCCCTGTGCTGGGCGCCGTCATCCTCAGCGAGATTCGGGACATCGCCTGCTTTGTCTCGGCGGATAAACTGGCAGCTTATGCGGGGCTGAATCCAAAAGTGAAACAGTCTGGAGACAAAAAATCCAGCGCCGTCCATATGTCCAAACGTGGTTCGCCATATCTGCGCCGGGCTATTTGGATGGCTGGCGCAATTGCAGTGCAGTACGATCCCATGTTCAAGGCTTATTACGAAAAGAAATCGGCGGAGGGGCTGCGCTACATGAATATCATCGGCCATGTGTCCAAGAAGATGACGTCCGTCATTTTTGCGATCATGAGAGACAACAAACTCTACGAACCAGTTTTGCCTGCCGCTTAGCAGTCCACTTTCCATACCGATCTTCTGGTCCACTGTGGTGGGCCTGGTTTCCTGTACCCTCTTTCCTCTCTGGTCTATTCAACTCTTTCTGAATTTTTATTCTTGACAAATCCTTAGCCGGCTGCACCGCGTAGCGCAGGGCGGTGAAGCCGTAGCGGTCCCGCTGGTTGATATTGCAGCCCAGCTCCACCAGCTTCTGGGCAAACTCGTTCTCAAACCGGAGCAGGTACTCCAGGGAGAAGTCCCGGCACCGGCGGAAAAAGGCCTTCATCAGCTCGTTGCGGCCCTCCTGGGCGTAGAGGCCGCCCTCCTGAGAATCCCAGGACTTCACCGTAGGTCGGACCCGTCCGATGGTCAGCTCCATCAGCGCCGTCCGGCCGTACTCCTCCACCCCGTTCAGGCCACCGCGGCTGTTGAGGAACTCCACCAGGGCGTCAAAGTCCACCTTCAGCAGAACCCTAAACAGCTCTATCCCGGAAAAATTGATCCCTTTTTTAATTGGCGATAAGCTCATAGCCGCTCCTCCTGTCTTTTGAACTGCGGGCGGACAGCATCCGCCCCCTGCCGGTCAGGACACCCGGGTCACCCCGCCGGTGACGGCGTCCAACTGGTAAGCGCCGGTGTCGGTGGTCACCCGCCACACCGGCGTGAGTACGATGGGGCCGGACAGAGAGGCGGCGGCCACATAGCCCGGCTCAATGGCGTCGATGCGGTTGCACACGTCACCCAGGGCGCTCACCCCGTTGACAAAGTTGATAAGGGCGGTGGCCACCGTAATGCTGCTCCGGGCCGGGTCCTCCTGGGGGCGGCCCACCAGCTGGCGGCCGGAGGTCATGGCGGTGAGCTGCCCGCCCCGGCACACCAGCGTCACCTGCTGGGTAAACAGCGGGGTGCCCTTCCAGCTCTGGCGGAAGGTGAGCTCCTCCCCCCGCTCGCTGAGGATGGTCCCCTGGAGCCCCATCTTCTCCATCAGGGCCAGACAGTCCGCCCCCCGGTCCGCCCCCAGGGGGAAGGCCCCCTCCTTCAGCTGGGCGGAAAAGGTGCCGTCGCTGTGGAACTGGACCGAGCCGCTGCCGTTATAGTAGCGGTACACCTCGCCCCCCCGGGACTCGGCGGTCACCGGGCTGCCCAGCAGGGCGGCGGCGGCCCGCTCCTCCCCCGCCAGGTCCCGCTCCACAATCTGGGGCTTCAGGTCCATGGACTGGGGGATAATGCTCTCGTCCACCTCTACCCCCCGGCCCCGGAGGAACTGAATAGCGTCCTCCCGGGCCTGGCTGAGCAGGCGGCGGTCCTGGATGGTCTGTCCGCCCACCAGCACCAGCAGAGCCAGGTTGGTCACGGCCAGGATGGCCAGGATGATGTTTTTGATCTTGCTCCACGGCATAGCTCAGCCCTCCCCCCGGCGGTTGTCCCGGGCCGACCACCCGGCGGTCAGGGCGTCGCCGCTGTCGGTGTAGGTCAGCACCAGCTCCGAGCCTGCCAGCCCCCGGGCGGCCAGGGCGGCCGCCCCCTGCCGGGGGGGCAGCACCATGCAGGTGGAGCCGCTGCTGGTATAACTGCGCAGATACAGGGAGAACTGGACGATCTCTCCCCCCCTGACCAGAAAGCGGGCGGCGCGCCCCCCCTCCGTCACAACGGGGATGCCGTTCAGGCTGTAGCCGAAATCAATCTCCCAGCCCCCGTCCATGTCCTGCACCGACATCAGATAGAGCCGGGCCTCGCCGCACCGGCTGCCCATGGCGGACAGGGCCGTCCGGCGGCAGGTCTCCACGCTGTCATAGAGGGCGCCGGCCTCCCCCTGGCGCAGCACGGGGAACAGCCCATCCCCGGGCCGGCCCTCGTACTGGTATTGGGCCACCCCCTGGTCAGACAGGCGCACGCTGTCGTCTCCGCTGCGGGCCACCTGCTCGTCGGTGGAGTAGAAGCTGGTGGAGTTGAGGGAGAAGCCCAGGTCCTGAACCAGGGCCTGGAGGGTCTCCTGGCCGGCGCTCATGGGGTTGGCGGCGGTGTAGGCCGCCGGAGCGGGGGCCTCGGGGAACAGCAGTGTGTCCGGGTCCAGCTCCCGGTACAGCTCCGACTCAAAGGCGTAAAAGGCCCCGTTGTCGCTCAGGCCGGACAGGGCCTCGGCCAGAGAAAAGGGGTCGGCCACCTCAGACCGACAGCGGTAGTAGCCCCCCGACTTCTCGTCCCGGTAGTACAGGTCCACCCCGTCCTCCCACACGGCCAGCACCATGCGGCGGACGGTGGCGGTGAGCTTCACATCCCCGCCGGACAGCCAGCCCACCAGCACCGACATGGGCACCTGCCCCTGAAAGTCCATATAGACCCCCAGCCGGCCGGTGAGGGCCTGCTCCCACTGGCTGCGGCCCACGGGCTCCGGCTCCCCCGCACTGGACAGGGTCTCCATCAGGGGACCGGCCACCCGCTGAAACAGCGCCTGACAGGCTCCCTGGTCATACAGCAGGCCGCAGCGGACCCCCTCGGGGGCCGTCCCGCCTCCGGACATGCCGGTCTCCACAGGCAGGTTGGCCACCATCATCATGGGCAGCGCCCCCGACCCCTGAACGTCCCCCTGGACCTGGCCCGGGGCGGCCTGGCGGCCCTCCTCCCGGAGTAGGCCCCGCAGGGGGGCGGCCAGAGGGGTCTGGGCGGCCAGCCACAGGGCGGACAGGGTAAGCAGCAGGATAAGCCCGTTCTTGCCCCACTCGATTACCCGGTTTTTTCGGTTATTTTCCATCGCCCGGTCCCTCAATGTTCAGCTCCAGCCGGATGGCCAGGCCGGGGCTCTCCTTGTTCAGCAGGGTGATACGGCCCCGGTGGCGCTCCACAATCTCCTTGGCAATGGACAGCCCCAGGCCGGTGCCCCCCGACTGGCGGGACCGGGCCTTGTCCACCCGGTAGAACCGCTCGAAGATGCGGGGCCGGTCCTCCTCGGGGATGCCGATGCCGTCGTCGTCCACAATCATCCAGACCCGGTCCCGCTTCCGGCCGGCGTAGATGTCGATATGGCCCCCGTCGGGGGTGTATTTGATGGAGTTTGACACAATATTCATCATCACCTGGAGCACCCGCTCCCGGTCGGCCAGAATCTCGGGCAGGCCGGGCTCCAGCTCCAGGGTGAGGGTATGGCTGTGCTTCTGGGCCTCCATATATACGGCGTTGTAGATGTCCTTCACCGCCTCACCGAAGGGGAAACGGGACAGCTTCAGCTCTCCCCGCTCCGAGTCGAACCGGGACAGGGTGAGCAGGTCCTGAACGATATGGGTCATGCGGTCGCTCTCGTTGAGGATGACCCCCAGGAATTTCTTCTCCATATCGGAGGGCATCTCCCCGGCGTTGTCAATCAGGGTCTCGGCGTAGGACCGGATGTTGGTCAGCGGGGTGCGCAGCTCGTGGGAGACGTTGGCCACAAATTCCCGGCGCATCTCCTCGTTCTTCCGCTGCTCGGTGACGTCGTGGAGCACCACAAGGGCGCCCCCTCCCTCCCGGCCCCGGTCGAAGGGGGCCATGAGCAGCTGGAGGAAGCGGTCCCGCACCTGGCGTTCCTCCTCCAGGTGGTCGGGGGCGGCCAGCACCTGGTCCAGGGGGGCCGCGCCGCCGAACAGCTCCTCATAGGTGGTCTCCCGGCCGATGGCCCGGCGGAGCAGCCGGTCGGCGGCGGGGTTGGAGTGGATCACCCGGCCCTCCCGGGAGAAGGCCACCACGCCGTCGGTCATGTGGAGAAACAGGGTGTCCAGCTTGTTGCGCTCGTTCTCCACCTGGCGCAGGGTGTCCTGGAGCTGGCCGGCCATGTCGTTGAAGGTGTCGGTCAGCACGCCGATCTCGTCCTGGGAGGGCACCTTAATCTTTTTGGAAAAATCCCGCTCGGCCACCCGCATGGCCCCCTCGGTGAGGCTCTGAATGGGGGTGACCATGGTCTTGGACAGCAGGAAGGACAGCAGAATGGAGATCACCAGGCCGAAGATCAGCGCCTCGATGATGAGCACCAGCATCTGGTCGGTGAGGTCGTTGGCGGTGGTCTTGTTGTCCAGAATGTAGATTACATAGCCCGCCCCGCCCCGGTGGATGGGAACGGCCACGTCCATGTAATCCAGGGCCAGATTGCTGTCGTCCCCCACCTCGCCGGTCTCCAGGCCGGTGGTCAGGGCAAAGGTGAGATTTTCCGTGTACTCCAGCTGGGCCGTCTCCCCGTCGGGAGAGACCAGGGGCACCCCGTTGCTGTCCAGAATGTACAGCTTCCGGTTGCGGTTGTCCACCCCCAGCTCACCGGCGAAGGCGTCCACCACTTCAAACAGCTGCTCCGCCCCGTTCTCCTCCTCGTCGGAGGGGGTGGTCAGGTCGTGGTGGAGCAGGGGGTCCTGAAAGACGTCGGCCATCTGGCTGTAGAAGTCCTCCAGATAGAAGGCGGTCACCGAGTTGATAAGGAAGGCCCCCACCACCATCATCAGGGACAGAATCAGCAGAATCATAATCATGACCAGCTTCATGTGCAGGCTGCGCAGCACGGGGACTCCCTCCTCTCACTTTTGTTTGTGCGCCATAAGCCTCCTTTTGAAAGAAGGAGGTGCCCCAGTTCGCAAACTGGGGCGGAGGATTGTGTTCGGCGAAGCCGAACGTATGAAATAAACAAGGTTTTGCATACTTTGTTTACTTCGTATGTTTTGCTTCGCAAAACGCAATCCTCAGTCAGCCTTCGGCTGACAGCCCCTTTCAAAAGGGGCCTTACCGCCGCGGGCGGGGTGGGAATCACTCCCCGAAGTAGTACCCCATGCCCCGCTTGGTCTTAATGAACACGGGGGCGGCGGGGTCGTCCTCCAGTTTCTCCCGCAGGCGGCGGACGGCCACGTCCACCGCCCGCACGTCGCCCACGTAGCCCTCGTAGTTCCACACGTGCTCCATCAGGGCCTCCCGGGAAAAAATCTTCCCCGGCCGGGCGGCCAGGAAGCGGATCAGGTCATACTCCCGTTGGGTCAGATCCAGGGGGGCGCCGTCCTTGAAGATGGTGGCCCGCTCCTCGTCCACCCGGACCCGCTCCTCCAGCGCGGCGCCGGCCGGCCGGTCCTCCTGGGGGGCGGGGAGGGGGGCGGACATGGCCACCCGGCGGATGTTGGCCTTCACCCGGGCCATCAGCTCCCGGTTTTTAAAGGGCTTGGTGATGTAATCATCCGCCCCCAGCTCCAGGCCGCGGACCTTGTCGTCCTCCTCCTCCCGGGCGGTGAGCATGACAATGGGCACCAGCGAGCCCGCCTGGCGGACCTTCTGGCACACCTCGAAGCCGCTCATGCCGGGCAGCATCAGGTCCAGCAGCACCAGGTCCGGGTTCTGCTCCAGGGCCAGCTGCAGGCCTGTGGGGCCGTCCAGGGCCTCAATGGTGTTGTACCCCTCCTTCGTCAGGTTGAAGGTGAGAATGTCCACAATGCTCTGCTCGTCCTCTACAATCAAAACGGTTTTTGCCATTGGTCGGCCTCCTTTACAGTCCCAGTAAAACCTTTACCTTCAATGTGGTGGACACGGTCTTGCCGTCGGTGATGGTGCCGTCCATCACCTGCTCCACCAGCTGGCCGAAGGGCATGGTGACCACGTCCAGGAACTCATCCTCGTCCAGGTGCTGCCCCTTTCGGGTGAGGCCCCGGGCCAGATACATGTGCAGGGCCTCGTCACAGAAGCCGGGGGAGGCCAGGGTATGGCCCAGATAGGTCCACTCCGCGGCCTCCAGGCCTGTTTCCTCGCTCAGCTCCCGCTGGGCCCCAAGGAGGACATTCTCCTCCGCGCCGTGGTCCAGCTTGCCGGCGGGCAGCTCCAGCAGCAGCTGCTGGATGGGGTAGCGGTACTGCTTGACCAGATAGACGGTGTTGTCGTCGTCCAGGGCCAGCACCGCCACTCCGCCGGGGTGGTAGACCACCTCCCGGGACGCCAGAGTGCCGTCAGGCAGCCGGGCCTGGTCCAGGGTCACCTTAATGATCTTCCCCTCGAAAATCGTCTGACTGCTTACCATTTTTTCCTTTAAATCCATAGTAGGACCTCCTTGTTCTGATGCTCAGTTGGAGTTAGTATACCACAAACAGGCAGTTGGGTAAAGATGTAAGGGGCAATTTGCAGGAAAAACCCGCCCCAGCGGGCGGGTTTTCAATCCCGAAATTCAAACAGCCGGTGCACCGGCACCTCCAGCACGTCCGCAATGCGGAAAATCACGTCCAGGGATACGCCGGTCCGGGCAATTTCAACATTACTGATGTGGGTACGGTCAGCATCTATCAATTCTGCGAGCTGTTCCTGTGTCAGTCCGCATTTTTTCCGATAATATGCAACATTCAACCCCAGCAGCTTGTATTTTTCAACCTGTGTTGCGTCCATTCAATCACCATAAATAGTATATGATGATTTCTCAAAGTCTTGAATGATTCTATACTCATAAAATTCTTATTGACATTCTACATTTTATGTTTACAATACTATTGAGGTGATATCATGGACCAGTACACAGAAACCCTAACCCATATACTGCGAAACCATCGGGCCAAAATTGAGGTGACCTTTCCCGGCCTGAATATCAGCGCCAGCGACATCGTTGAGGCCGGAGCCTTTCAGGCCCTGACACAGATTCAGAAAATTCTCCGGGACGACTCCCTGAGCGATAAGGAGTGCTTTTACAAAATCGAGGCCATCGTCTACGAGCTGGAGCGCATCGGCTTTACATGCGGAGACCGGCACGATTTCGGATAAAGCGCGGTGCGATTCGGTGCCGTAAGGGGCTCCGCCCCCTCAGTCACGCTTCGCGTGACAGCTCCCCCACAAGGGGAGAGCCTTTTCGCTGCGACGCTTCCAGGTTCGTCATGTAGGGGCCGCTCCCACGTTCATCATGTAGGGCAAGGGTCCTGCCCTTGCCTTCCCTGGCTCCCCCCTTGTGGGGGAGCTCCCGGCGAAGCCGGGTGAGGGGGCTCAGGGATGCACCAAAAGCCTTCCCCCCGGAGGGTGGAAGGCTTTTCCCTGCGGGGGACGAAGGGGTTTTAAGGGTCTAAAAAGTCCGCTCCTTTCGGAGCGGACTTTTTCGTTTGATTTATTCCTCAGCCATAGCCTTGGCGGCGGCGATGGCCTTCTCCTGGGCGGCGGGGGGGCAGTCCTCATAGCGGACAAAGTGGAAGGTGTAGGAACCACGGGACTGGGTCATGGCCCGCAGGTCGATGGCGTAGGAGGTCATCTCGGCCATGGGGACCTCGGCCTCGATGATCTGGTCGCCGTCGCCGGTGGGGTTCATGCCCATCACGCGGCCCCGGCGCTTGTTCAGGTCACCGATGACGTCGCCCATGTAGCTGTCGGGCACGGTCACCTTCAGCTCGCCCACAGGCTCCAGCAGGACGGGGTTGGCCTCGGGCATGGCGGCCTTGTAGGCCAGCTGGGCGGCGGTCTTGAAGGCGATTTCCGAGGAGTCTACCGGGTGGTAGCTTCCATCGTACAGCACGGCCTTCAGATTCACCACGGGGTAGCCGGCCAGGGGGCCGTGGACGCAGGCCTCACGCAGGCCCTTCTCCACCGCGGGGAAGAAGTTCTTGGGCACGGAGCCGCCGAAGACCTCCTCGGCGAAGACCATCTGCTCCTCCTCCAGGTTGGGCTCGAAGCGAATCCACACATCACCGAACTGGCCGGAGCCACCGGTCTGCTTCTTATGCCGGCCCTGCTTCTGCACGGTCTTGCGAATCTTCTCCCGGTAGGGCACCCGGGTCTCGCTGAGCTCGGCCTCCACGTTGAAGCGGCTCTTGAGCTTGGCCACCAGCACGTCCACCTGGATGTCGCCGGAGCCGGTGAGCACCATCTGATGGGTCTCGCCGTTGTTCACCAGGGTAAAGGAGGGGTCCTCCTCGTTGAGGCGGTTCAGGCCCTGGGCCACCTTGTCCTCCTGGCCCCGGGTCTTGGGAGCGATGGCCACGGAGTAGCAGGGCTCGGCAAAGGGAATCTGCTTCAGGGACACCACCTTGCGGTTGTCGCACAGGGTGTCGCCCGTCTTGACTTTTTCCATCTTGCCAATGGCGCCGATATCGCCGCAGGTCAGTTCCTTGACCTCCTCAGCCTTCTTGCCCCGCATGACATACAGGCGGCCCAGCTTTTCAGCCGACCCGGTGCGGGCGTTAATCAGGGACAGGTCGGAGGTGATAACGCCGGACAGGACCTTGATGTAGGAGTACTTGCCGTACTGGTCGGATACGGTTTTAAACACGAAGGCGGTGGGCACGCCGCCGGGGGAGACCACGAACTCCTCGGTCTCGCCGTCCTGACGGGTGGCCTTGTGATAGTTGCCCTCCATGGGAGTGGGCAGCAGCTCCACGATGTAGTCCATCAGCATCAGGGAGCCCATGCAATTGACGGCCGAGCCGCACAGCACGGGGAACATGGACAGCTCCCGCACGCCCTGGCGCAGGCCCTGGATCATCTCGGCATAGGTGAAGCTCTCGCCGTCGAAGAATTTATTCATAAATTCCTCGCTGGTCTCGGCCACCGACTCCTTCAGGGACTCATAAAATTCGTCAATCACGCCGGCCTTGCCGTCGGGCAGCTGAATCTCCACCCGCTGAAGCTTCTGCATCTCATAGGCGCGCTTGTTCAGCACGTCGATGATGCCGGTAACCTTCTTGCTGTCGTCCCAGATGGGTACCACCAGGGGGGCAATCTTGTTGCCGTACTTCTCCCGCAGGGCCTCGAAGGTGGCGTTGTAGTCGGAGTTGTCCTCGTCGGTCTTGGAGATGTAGATGAAGCGGGGCATGTTCCGCTCCTCGCAGAACTTCCAGGCCTTCTCCAGGCCCACGGAGATGCCGTCCTTGGCGGAGCAGACAATGATGGCCGCGTCGGCGGCCCGGAGGGCCTCCATCACCTCGCCGGAGAAGTCGAAGCCGCCCGGGGTGTCCAGTACGTTAATCTTGCAGCCCTTGAACTCCACGGGGGCCACGGCCAGGGAGATGGAAATCTGGCGCTTGACCTCCTCGGGGTCGTAGTCGCAGACGGTGTTGCCGTCGGTGGCCTTGCCCATACGGTCGATGGCCTTGGTCATGTACAGCAGGCTCTCAGCCAGGGCGGTCTTGCCGCTGCCGCCATGTCCGATCAGGGCCACGTTGCGGATGTTTTGTACAGAATAGCTCATAGTTGGTTCCACTCCTTATCGTTTGGTATCGCCCCGGACAAATTCCGGTCATTGGGCGTTACACGCTGTTTGTCATTATACACTAAATTCCTTTCGGTGACAACTGTTTTTTTGAGGGATTTTGGCCGAGGACAAAAAAGGCCCTCCGCGCAGGGCGGAGAGCCTTTTTATCAATGATTCTGCTGTAAAATCATCAGGTTATACTGGACCTCCGCCTCTGGAGCGGAGCATCGTTCGGCGGTGACGCCGATACCCTGCTCCTGGGCAAGGCGCTCGATCTGGTCCAGAATCTCCAGCGGCAGGTTCCAATAGATGCTTCCCTGCCGGTCGTCCGTGGGCGTTACCGCCGTCTCCGGGGGGATCAGCTCCACCGCCCCCTCGGGCATACGCTCCAAGGTCGTCGTGCCATACACCAGGGACCTATCACTGTCCAGGCCCTCCGCGGCGGGATTGGGAGCAGCCTTCTGCATCTCACCCTCCCCCGGCGCGGCATATGCGGCAATCTGGGGGGCGTCACCCGTCTCCGGGTCAGCCAGGGCGGCGTTCACCCGAGGGCCATCCCCGTCCCTGCGCAGGGACTCCTGGGCGGAGATATCCGCGTATTCCTCCACAACATCCCGGTTGAAGCTGCGGACCGTCAGCATCCACTTATCCTGCTCCTGGTGTTGGGAAACTCCATACAGCCCCGCCACCAGCACCAGACAGGCAGCCAGCCCGGCCAGCGCCCGGACCTGGGGGCGCTTGAACAGGGGGATCACCTTGGGCCGCGCCTCCTCCCGGATGCGGTCCATCACGCCCTGGGTGAAGCCCTCGGGGACCTCCATCTCCTCCAGCTCAGGGAAAGCCCCTTGGAGCGCAGCCAGCTGCGCTCCCACTGCCCGGCAGCCCGGGCAGATTGCCAGATGCTCCTCCAGCTCCCGCTCCTCCTCACCGGTCAGAGCCCCGTCCAGCCGCGCGGAGAGCAATTCCAGATATTTGTCACAGGACATGGGTGTCACCCCCTCCCTTTTTTCTCGTTCAACGGTTTAGACGGCCCATGTTCAAAAAAGTTCCCGTCCTCCAGCAAAATTTTTCTTAAATTCAGCCGGGCCCGGGCGATGCGGGACTTTACCGTCCCCAGGTCGATGTCCAGGGCCTGGGCAATTTCCTGATAGCTCAGGCCGGACAGCTCCCGGAGGACCAGCGCCCGCCGCTGCCAGTCGGGCAGCTTTTCCAGCCCCCGGGCCAGGGCCTTTCCCCGCTCTGACCGCTCCAACAGGCGCTGGGGGTCGCTCTCCCGGTCGGCAGGCTCGGCCCAGCCAGCCTCCTCGTCGTCCAGCGACACCGCCGGGGCCACCTCCTCCCGGCGCTTCTGCTTCCGCAGGTGGTCGATGCACACATTTGTGGTCAGGCGGTACACCCAGGTGGCAAAGCTGCTCTCCCCCTGGAAGGAGGCCAGCCCCTGCCAGGCCTTCACAAAGGCCTCCTGTGCCAGGTCTGCCGCCTCCTCCCGGTCGTTCACCAGCCGCAGGGCCAAAGAAAAAACCTTATTTTGATTGTCCAGCACCAGCTGCTCAAAGGCGCTCTGGTCGCCAGCTTTCGCTTTCTCTACCAGCTCCCGGTCCGGCATAGCTTCACCTCCTTCGTCTTTCGTCCCGCCCGCAGGCGGCAAGGCTCCCTCCCTGAGGGAGCTGTCAGCGAAGCTGACTGAGGGAGTCACCCCCGGACTCCCTCCGACACGGCTTCGCCGTGCCACCTCCCTCTAAGAGGGAGGCTTTTCCCTGCGGGGGACGCAGGTCTCAACACAAATCCCGCTTAATTCCCTTGGTCACCCGGTACACGTCCTCCAGGGTAGTGATCTTCACGATCTGCTCCTTATAATACCCCGCGTGGGGGACGCCTTTCAGATACCAGGCGTACTGCTTCCGGGCCTCTAGGCAGGCGATCTTCTCCCCCTTGTTTTTTGCCGCCATCTCGAATTGACGGACGGCGGTGTCGCACCGCTCGGCCAGGGGCGGCAGCTCCGGGATGGGCTCGCCGTTCAGGGCCGCCCGGCACTGGGCAAACAGCCAGGGGTTGCCGAACACCCCCCGGCCGATCATGGCCATGTCCGCCCCGGTGTATTTCAGGATGCGGAGGGCGTCCTCCCCCTTGAACACATCCCCGTTGGCAATCACTGGTATTTTTACCGTCTTCTTCACTTCCCGAATCCAGTCCCAGTTGGCCGTCCCGGAGTACATCTGCACCTTGGTCCGGCCGTGGACGGCCACCGCCGCTACGCCGGCTTCCTCCATGGCCTTTGCGAACTCCACACAGTTGATGGACCCCTTGTCCCAACCCAAGCGGAACTTTACCGTCACCGGGCACTTCGCCCCCCGGATGACGGCCTCGGCTACCTTCACGGCCAGGTCCGGGTTCTTCATCAGGCCGGAGCCGTCCCCGGAGTTGGCCACCTTGGGGACGGGACAGCCCATGTTGATGTCGATGATGTCCGCCCCGGACACCTCATGGGCGATGGCCGCCCCCTCCTCCATACAGACAGGGTCGCTGCCGAAGATTTGGGCGGCGGCGGGGGTCTCGTCCTCCCCCATTTGCAGAAGGGGGATGGACTTCTTATCCTGATAGCACAGGGCCTTGGCGCTAACCATCTCGGTGCAGGTCAGCCCCGCCCCCTGCTCCCGGCAGATGGTGCGGAAGGCCATGTCCGTCACCCCGGCCATAGGGCCCAGGGCCAGGGGCGTTTCGATTGTGATTCCTCCGATGGTCATTGCATATCCCTCGCATCATGTAGGGCGCGACGACCTCGGCGCGCCGTAAATTCGTAAATTGTGATAACGGGGCGCCGGGTCGTCGCCCCCTACACCCCTAATTGGAGCATCCAACCTTGGGCGGCCACAGGCCGCCCCTACAAAGTTTAACCATTGTATCATGTCTCTTTGATGTTGACAAGGCCGCTTTCACCCGGTAAAATGAAAAAAACTCAATTAGGAGAGAGTGTCATGGAATTAAACGCATTACGCGCCGCCCTGCGGGGCATATCCGCCTATCGGGATTTGACCACCACCCCCGTTCTCAGCGGCATCTGGATGCTGCTGGACGCCCTGCACCAGAAAAACGGGGAGGAGGCTCTGGAATGCTACGTGTCCCGGTTCCACGCCCTGCGCAGCGACGGCTATGAGGGACTGGGCGACTGGCTTTGGGACCATCTGCGGTACACCGAGAGCCCCTACTCCCGGCTCATTGACCAGGGGAAGTCCGACCCCGCCCTGGAGAACGCCGCCCGGCGGGACATCGACACCCTGGTCCTGCTGGCCGAGACCGACTGCGACCGCTTTATCGACGCCATGAAGCCCCTGCTGGGCAACGAGTTTGCCCCGGTGCTGGCCGGGCTTCCCCGGTGGCGGGCGGCGGCCCCCTTCGACTTCGACAGCCTGACCCAGTTCTACCGGGACCACGGGGCGGGGCTGTTCGCCAAATACCGGGCCTTTCTGTGGGAGGACGGCAGTCTGGTGCCGGTGGCCGATCCCGACTGCCCCAAGCCGGAGGACCTGCTGGGCTACGAGCACCAGCGGGGCCAGGTGGAGCAGAACACCCGGCTGATGATTGCCGGCCGTCAGGCCAACAACGTCCTCCTCTTTGGCGACGGCGGCACCGGCAAGTCGGCCACGGTGAAGTCCATGCTCCACCTGCCCGGCACGGAGGACCTGCGGCTCATTGAGGTGGAGAAGGAAAACCTCACCGGGATGCCCCAGCTTATCCGCTCCCTGGCCGGGCGGCGGCAGAAGTTTATCCTGTTCATCGACGACCTGGCTTTCGACCAGGACGACAAGACCTATTCCGCCCTGAAGACCATTCTGGAGGGCACCCTGGAGAAGCGGCCCGCCAATGTGGCCATCTACGCTACCTCCAACCGGCGGCATCTGGTGCGCCAGACCTTCGCTGACCGGGCCGGGGACGAAGTGGACACCTTTGAGACCATCTCGGAGAAGACCGCTCTGGCCGAGCGGTTCGGCCTGCGCATCCCCTACCTGACCATGAACAAGGCGGGCTACCTGGCCCTGGTGGACCATCTCGCCGCCCAGGCGGGTATCTCCATGGACCGGGACGCCCTCCACGCCCAGGCCATGACCTGGGAGATTCGCCACGCGGGGCGCACCCCCAGAGTGGCAAGGCAGTTTGTGGCCAGCCTGATGTAAAAAGAGGGGTATCCATATGAAAAACGTTGTACTCAGCGCGGATGGGGACCGGATGGTCTACTCTGTGCCTGACGCAGTTGCTGACCAGCTGGAGGACTACTGCATGGAGTTCTGCTGCCATTGGCTGCCGGAAAGCCCCCACGCGCAGCGATATCGGATCAACGGCGTTTTATGCTACAACGAGACGGACTTTATCGACTACCTGAACCGCTGGATATTTCCCGAACAGCCGTCTGTGCTGGTGGAAAACCTGGGCTGGATCGAATTTGACCAGCCCCTGCCCGAGCCCTATGGGAACTGCCCGCAGTTCAATTTCTGACACTTGACAGGCCGCGCTGACCATGCTATTATAATACAGACCGTCGGTCTGTATCTAGAGAGGGGGAACTTTATGGCCCGGAACAAGCACCCGGAGCAGACCGTACAGCTCATTCTGGACACCGCATCCACCCTCTTTCTCCAAAAGGGCTACGACAAAACCACCCTCCAGGACATTATCAACGCCACCAAGCTGTCCAAGGGGGCCATCTACCACCATTTCGCCTCCAAGGAGGCCATCCTCATTGCCGTGGTGGACCGGATGGGGGAGTTTAACAGCTCCGTCCTGGCCCAGGTCCGGGACAGAAAGGGCCTTACCGGGGCGGAGAAGCTGCGGGAGATGTTCCGCACCTCCATGACCCTGTCCTTCCAGGGGAAAATCCTGCACATGCTGCCCTTCCTCATTGAGAATCCCAAGTTTATGGCCCTGCAAATGCAGAGCATTCTGGGGGAGGCCGCCCCCAACTACATCCTCCCCATCCTGCGGGAGGGCATCGCCGACGGCTCCATCCAGGCCGAGCACCCGGAGGAGCTGTCCGAGGTGCTGCTGATCCTGTCCGACCTGTGGCTCCACCCCATCCTCCGGCCCAGCACGCCGGAGCAGGTCCGGGCCCGGTGTGCCTTCTTCAACCAGCTCACCCGGCAGTACGGCTTTGAACTGCTGGACGAGGACCTGATTGAGGCGATGGCAGAGTTTTCCCGGACTTGATTCCCCCCGCAGGGGCAAGCCTCCTTTTGAAAGGAGGTGCCCCAGTGGGCACACTGGGGCGGAGGATTGTATTTCGCCGTAGGCGAAATGTATGAAATAAACAAGGTTTGCAAAACTTTGTTTACTTCGTATGTTTTGCTTCGCAAAACGCAATCCTCAGTCAGCCTGCGGCTGACAGCCCCTTTCCAAAGGGGCCTTTGGAGTAAACCTGCCCTTGGGCAGTTTTATTTGCCCTATATACAAACCGACGGTCGGTTCTATTATGAAAGGAGTATCACTATGGAAACACAAAAAAGCGCCCTGTTCACCCGGGATTTTACCTTGGTGGTCATTGGGCAGATCATCTCCCTCTTTGGAAACGCCATCCTTCACTTCGCCCTGCCCCTGTACCTGCTGCGGGAGACGGGCTCCATCACCCTGTTCGGGGTGGTGAACGCCTGTTCCTTCCTGCCCATGATCCTCATGGGTCCCATCGGCGGCACGGCGGCGGACCGGGTCCACAAGGGCCGCATCATGGTGGGGCTGGACTTTCTCACCGCCGGACTGACAGTATGTTTCTGCCTGCTGTGGGGCAAGGCCCCGCTGGTGCCCCTGGTGATCGGCACGCTGATGCTCCTTTACGCCATCGCCGGGGCCTACCAGCCGGCGGTCCAGGCCAGCCTGCCCCTGCTGCTCCCTCCAGACCGGCTCACCCAGGGCAACGCGGTGATTAACATGGTGGCCACCCTGGCCAACCTGCTGGGCCCCGCCCTGGGGGGCGTCATTTTCGGGCTGTGGGGGCTGGCCCCCATTCTCACCATCGGCGGGGTCTGCTTTTTCTGCTCGGCGGTGATGGAGCTTTTCATCCGCGTCCCCCACGAGAAGCGCCCCCGGTCCGCCGGGGTGCTGGCCACGGTGGGCCAGGACCTGGGGGAGAGCTGGCGGTATATCTCCCGGGAACAGCCGATCTTTCTGCGAGTGACCCTGGTGCTGTCCGCCTTCAACCTGATTTTGTCGGCAGTGATGATTGTGGGCATCCCCGCCATTGTGGCCCAGGTGCTGGACATGAGCGACGCCTACCTGGGCCTGACCCAGGCGGTCATGGGGTTTGGGGGCCTGCTGGGCGGACTGCTGGCCGGGGTGCTGGGTCCACGGCTGAAGCCCCGGCACGGGTCGCTGTGCCTGCTGGCCTGCGCCGGGGTGGCGGGTTTTATGGGGCTTGCCGTCCTCCCCGGGGTACCCGCGGCGGTGAGCTACTGGCTGATTACCGGGATGGCCATGGCTGCCATGGCCGCCGCCATGCTGTTTACTGTGGTGATGCTCACCCTGGTCCAGGCCCAGGTGCCCGGCCAGCTGCTGGGCAAGGTGATTGCCTGCATCCAGGCGGTGGCCAACTGCGCATCCCCTCTGGGGCAGGCGGGATACGGCATCCTGTTCGACCGCCTGTCTCCCTGGGCGGTGCTGATGGGTGCGGCCATCCTGTCCGCGCTGGTGGCCCTGCGATCCCGGCGGGTGTTCCAGGCGCTGGAAGCGGATTGACGGCAAAGGGGCCGGACAAAAGTCCGGCCCCTTCCTGATTTCGGTTATTCCTCCAGCATACGCCGCCAGTGGTGCATCTTCTGGTGAAATTCCTCGCTCTCCCCCGGGAACCAGGACAGGGCACAGGCCAGGGCGTGCTCGAAGAAGCAGTAGTCGTGCTCCGGCACCCGGGTCTTCAGCAGGGACAGCACCCCCAGGGCCTGTTCCCGGTCGGCCAGTCCCTCCTTGGCCTGCCAGGCCAGCAGGGTGAGGGCGGGAATCACCGGCCAGTCCAGCTGGCCCAGGCAGATGCGGGTCAGCTCATAGGAGGGCAGCTTACCCCCGTAAACTATCAGCTCCGGGGAGGGCATCCGGCTGTCGTCCTTCCCCAGCTGAGCCAGCAGGCACACCGCGGCAAACTGCACCCGCAGCAGCCACTGGTCCGCCGGGATGCGCATGTCGCCGGGCTCAGGGGGATAGACCATGCAGCCGTACAGGTCATCAAAGGACAGCCCCTCGCACATCGACCCCGCCCGGTTGTACCACTCCCCCAGGTGGAAGGGGGACCGGGCCAGCTCCTTGACCCGCATCTGGGCGGCGTCACCGGGCCGCCCCACCACCGGACTGGCGTTGTGGTCCGGGCTGTAGTTCCACAGCCGCACCCCGTCGGGGATCAGGCTGCTGTCCAGGGGCGGGTCGGACACCGCGTTGACAACGAGGTGAACCCCGCCGGACTTTTTGCCGTATTCCGTGACGGCCAGCCGCACGGCGTTGGCGGCGCTGGCTGCCTCCTCACAGCTGAGGATCAGCTTGACCTCCCCGCCGGTGCCCTTGGAAATAAAGTTGGGAATCATCTTCACAGTGGCGTCCCAGCTGGGTAAAAACCGCTCCACATAGGGAATCAGCTGCTCCTCCCGGGCCCACTGGCACAGCTCGCTCCCCCGCTGGTTCTCGGGCTTGGACGCGGCGCACAGCACCAGCCGCTCCAGCTCCACGGGGTTGCCGCTGTTCAACCAGCGGCAGAACAGCAGGGAGGGCTCCGCCCACTCCACATCCTGCTGGTCCCCCCGGTCGGTGACCAGGGCGTAGTACTCAATGGCCTTGGACAGGTTCCTCACCCGCAGGAAATAGTCGGCCAGGTCGTTGCAGGGGGCCAGATTCTTGGGATCGAGCTCCAGGCCCTCCTTCACATAGTCCTCCGCCCCCTCGGGGTCGTCCAGATCGAGACAGCACACGCCGGCAAAGGTGTAGCAGGAGGCCGCTTTATGCCGGGATATGCCCTCCTGGGCGGCCTTCAGGGCCTCCTCGTTCCGGCCCATGTGGCGCAGGAGGATGCACTCGGCGGTGTAGCGGTTGGTGGCGTCCGGGCGGGGAGCGGTGTTGTCCCCCAGGGCCCGCAGGGCGTTGAGGCAGCCGTCCCACACCCGCTGGCGCTGGACCGGCTCCAGAGGGTCCAGCACCTGGGTGAGCATGGCCACAAAGAGGCACACCGCCTCCTCCCCCGCCTTGTCCAGCAGGGCCTGGTTGCCCAGCCAACGCTCCGCCATGTCCATGTGGGACAGGTCCCGGGTCTGGATGGCGGTCCGGGCGAAGTGCTCCAAGGCCTCGGCCACCCGCCCCTGGTCCATCAGGATTGAGGCCTCCCCCCAGGGGCCCTGGGGGCGGGGGACGGACCGGGTCTTCTCCCCCTGGCTGCCGGCGTTTCCGTTGTCTTTCTTTTTGAACAGTCCAAACATTCTTGTCCCCTCCTAGCCGTTTTGCGTCCGGTTGTGACAGCTGATCGCCCAGTTCAGATCATACAGGCGGAAGCGCCCGTCGTCGGGCTCCTCCCCCAGCTGGTCCAGCATCTGCCGGCACAAGTCAAAGACCACCTGGTTCACCCCGGTATGTACGATATTCCGGTTGGTGAGGTGGATGTCATACCAGTAGATGGGCTGACCGTACTCCGGGGTCTTGCCCGGACCGGTGGCAGCGTAGAGGACGGCGTGGAGGGGCTCCTCGGCGGGGTCCGGGGTGGATACCCCCTGAAAGAAGCCGTTCCAGACCACCTCGCCCTGGGACTGAAGCTGACCGATGATAAGGGGCTTGACCAGCTGGAGGACCCGCTCGTCCAACCCGGCGTCCTGTGCCCGGACCAGCTCCTGCACGGCGTAGAAATTGCCCGCCGCCCGCCGCTTCATGCCGGGCAGCTCCAGCCTCTCCAGGTTCCGGTTCATCACTTGCAGGGCCTCGCCGCCGTCAGACGAGTCGATGCCGGGAACCAGAGCGACCCCTAATTTGGCCTCCGGGTCAAAATACCAGCAGGGCCAGGCGGTGTCCGCCTCCAGGCCGCACTTGGGGCAGCGCCACTGGAAAAACTCCCCCTTCAGCAGCAGCTCCTTCCCCGCCGGGTTTTGGGTCAGGTCCAGGCCGTGGTACTCCTTCAGCTCGCTGATGGTCTTGCACTGCATGCACTGGCTCCGGCTGTACCGGATCAGACCCGGGATTTTTTCATCCATCGAAATACCTCCTTAACATAGTAATGTAAGCCTATTGTAACTCAAAGGGAATCCGTAAGCAAGCCCATATTTCCACAGCGCCGCTTCCCTTTTCTCCAAATATCATACACTATATTTGGTGTGAAGTCAATACATCATATTTAGTGTTGTCATAATAGATTCATCCGAAAAATGGAGCTGATCTGTTATGAAAACCTACATCGACCGCATGCGGGAGCTGCGCGAAGACCATGATTTAACCCAGTATGACATTGCCAAACTGCTTAAAACCACACAGCAGACCTATTCGCGGTATGAGCAGGGAATCAACGAGCTTCCTATCCGGCATTTGATCACTTTGTGCCAATTCTACCGGGTAACTTCCGATTATTTTCTTGGCTTCTCGGACTGAAGCGGGCATTTTGATATAAAAAATCCCCCGACTGTAATCGTCGGGGGATTTCTATGTCGAAGTATCAAATTACACCAGCTTGGCGCCGTTGACCTTCACGCCGGGGCCCATAGTGGCGGCCACGGTGCAGCTCTTGATATACTGGCCCTTGGCGGCGGCGGGCTTGGCCTTGATAATGGCGCCCATAAGGGCGGCGAAGTTCTCGCTCAGCTTCTCGGGGCCAAAGGAGACCTTGCCGATGGGGCAGTGGATGATGTTGGTCTTGTCCAGACGGTACTCCACCTTACCGGCCTTGATCTCGTTGACAGCCTTGGTCACGTCCATGGTGACGGTGCCGGCCTTGGGGGAGGGCATCAGGCCCTTGGGGCCCAGCACCTTACCCAGACGGCCCACCACACCCATCATGTCGGGGGTGGCGACCACAACGTCGAAGTCGAACCAGTTTTCCTTCTGGATCTTCTCCACCAGGTCCATCTCGCCCACGAAGTCAGCGCCGGCGGCCTTGGCCTCGTCGGCCTTGGCGGCCTTGGCGAACACCAGCACACGCTGGGTCTTGCCGGTGCCGTGGGGCAGGACGATGGCGCCGCGGACCTGCTGGTCGGCGTGGCGGGAGTCAACACCCAGCTTCACATGGAGCTCCACGGTCTCGTCGAACTTGGCGGTGGCAGTGTCCACCACCAGCTTCATGGCGTCAGCGGTATCATACAGGGTGTTCTTGTCGATCTTCTTGGCGCTCTCTTTGTATTTCTTTCCTCTAAACATTCTTGTCCCCTCCTTACTCGCCCACCAGGATACCCATGGAGCGGGCAGTGCCGGCGATCATGCTCATAGCGGCCTCGATGGAGGCGGCGTTGAGGTCGGGCATCTTGGTCTCAGCGATCTTGCGCACGTCCTCTTTGCTGATGGTGGCCACCTTGTTCTTGTTGGGCACGCCGGAGGCCTTCTCGATGTTGCAGGCCTTCTTAATCAGCACGGGGGCGGGGGGCGTCTTGGTGATAAAGGTGAAGGAGCGGTCGGCGTAGACGGTGATGATAACGGGGATAATCAGGCCCACGTCGTTCTTGGTCCGCTCGTTGAACTCCTTGGTGAAGGCGGCGATGTTCACACCGTGCTGGCCCAGAGCGGGGCCAACCGGGGGGGCGGGGGTCGCCTTGCCGGCGGGAATCTGTAATTTTACGTATCCAGTTACTTTCTGTGCCACGAAAGAGCACCTCCATTTGAAAATGTGGTAGTTTGGCGGAGCTTTTCGCTCCTCCCACTTGGTTGCGGTAATCGTCTGTAGGGGCGCACATTGTGCGCCCGTTATCATGCCGCCTTGTATCGTACGGGCGCACAATGTGCGCCCCTACACTCAGGCGTTCGCGGGTTCCACCTGGTCCAGCTCCAGCTCCACGGGGGTCTCGCGTCCAAACATGGACACCACCACCCGGACCTTGCCGCTGTCCAGGTCAATCTCATCCACAGTGCCCAGAAAGGACTCCAGGGCGCCGTCGGTGATGCGCACAGTGTCGCCCAGCCGGTAGCTGACCACGACCTCCCGCTTCTCCACGCCCAGGGCGGCCACGTCGGCCTCGCTCAGGGGAATGGCCTTGTTGCCCTCGCCCAAAAAGCCGGTAACGCCCCGGATGTTGCGCACCACGTGCCAGGTCTCGTCGTTCATCACCATCTTCACCAGAACATAGCCGGGGAACACCTTGCGCTCCACGTCCTTGGGGCCGTTGTCGGTGATCTCGGTGACGGTCTCCAGGGGAATGCTGATCTCGTGGATCAGCTCGTGCATGCCGCGGTTTTCGACGTACTTCTCGATGGTGGCCTTCACCGTGTTCTCATAGCCGGAGTAGGTGTGGACCACGTACCAGTTCGCGTTGTCAGCCATCCGCGTCACCCTTTGAAGGCGCCGATGAGGAGCTTAATCGCCTCGCCGGCGACATAGTCAAACAGCGCGATGCAGATACCGACCACGATCACACAGGCAATGACGATCAGGGTGTTGTTGATGGTCTGCTTGCGGGTGGGCCACTGGACCTTCTTCAGCTCGCTTTTCATATCCCGGAACCACTTGCCCACGCGGGCGAAGAAGCCGGGCTTGGCATTCTTGTCGGACTTCTTGTCCTTCTTGGCGGCCTGGACGGCCTTTTCGTTTTCAGCCATTACTTACCCTTCTTTCCTTTTGGCCCTTGCGCCAATCACTTCGTCTCATTGTGAACGGTGTGTTTCCTGCAGAAGGGGCAGTATTTGTTCAACTCCAGACGGTCGGGGGTATTCTTCTTGTTCTTAAAGGTATTGTAGTTTCTCTGCTTGCACTCAGAGCACCGCAGGGTGATCTTAATGCGCGCGCCGGCTTTTGCTGCCATATTGTTCGGCACCTCCTTTTTTATTTGACAGATTTCGCGCTCCGCGCTCCCCTCTCTCTGTCTCCGTGATTTCCACCCCCTCCGGGGGTGGAAACACAAGAAAAATTGCGGAAAGAGAAAGAAAACGCCGGACGCGGCCTGTCTAAAGCCGGGATCCAGCGCCAAAGGGCGCGAAAACACGCCCAGAGGGTACGGTGGATGTCCGGCTGCTGCCTCCCTGTGTCCCGCAGGCAGAGGGGTCCGCCCCCCCGGACACCGTATCCGGGCAGCGGAAAAAAAGCCCCTTTTCACAGGTATCGATTACTATATCACGCCTGTCCCTCACCGTCAAGAGCTTTTTTACCCTTTCCATTAAAATTTTGTGAAGATTGGGGTGGATGGGTAAAATAGGTTTGCATTCCCCGGGCAGGTGTGGTATACTCCCTATTCAAATATACCCGCTTTTGGGAATATTAACCGCCCGCGCGGCGCGCAGGGGCGCAATGCGCCCCCCTGCAAAAGTACATGATTGCAAATCAGAGTAAAAGGAGTCGATTCTTCCCCCATGGAAATAGACAGTACCAGTATCGCCATGCTTATTACCCTGCTCATTCTGGTGGTCCTGTCGGCCTACTTCTCGGCCACTGAGACCGCGTTTACCTCCCTGAACCGCATCCGCCTGAAAACCCGGGCCGACAACGGCAGCCGCCGGGCCGCCAAAACCCTGGCGCTGGCGGAGGAGTATGACAAGCTGCTGTCCACCATCCTCATCGGCAACAACATTGTCAACATCACCGCCACCACCGTGTCCACCGTGCTGTGCACCCGGTGGTTCCACCAGTACGGCCCCACCGTGGCCACGGTGGCCCTCACCATTATCATCCTGGTCTTCGGTGAGATCACCCCCAAGAGCATGTCCAAGGAGCGGCCCGAGGACTTCGCCATGTTCGCCCAGCCCCTGCTCAGGCTGTTCATGGTGGTCTTCACCCCGCTAAACTTCCTGTTCAGCCAGTGGAAAAAGCTGATGAGCCGGGTCTTCCGGGCCAAGGGGGACGACGGCATCACCGAGGAGGAGCTGGTGGGCATGGTGGACCAGGCCCAAACCGAGGGCGGCCTGGACGAACACGAGAGCGACCTGATCCGCAACGCCATCGAGTTCAACGACCTGGAGGTCTCGGAGATCCTCACCCCCCGGGTGGACCTGACCGCCGCCGACGAGGAGAGCTCCATGGAGGAGATTGCCGCCCTCTTTGCCGAGACGGGCTACTCCCGCATCCCCATCTACCACGAGACGGTGGACAACATCGTGGGGGTCATCCACGAAAAGGACTTCTACGCCGCCCGCTACCGGGGGGAGACCATGGTGTCCAACCTGAAGGCCCCGGTGTTCTACACCACGGGCAACACCAAGGTCTTTGAGCTGCTGCGCATTTTGCAGAAGAACAAGGTCCACATGGCGGTGGTGGTGGACGAGTACGGCGGCACCCAGGGCATCGTCACCCTGGAGGACATTCTGGAGGAGCTGGTGGGCGAAATCTGGGACGAACACGACGAGGTAATCGAGACCTTTCAGAAGCAGTCCGACGGCAGCTACCTGATTGCCTGCTCCGCCGATCTGGACGACATGTATGACCTGTTCCAGGTGAAGGGCGCCTGCGATGCCGCCACCGTCTCCGGCTGGGTGCTGGAGCAGGTGGGCCGGGTCCCCGAAGCGGGGGACCAGTTCACTGCCGAGGGCCTGGACGTCACCGTCACCCGGGTGGAGCACCGGCGAGTGCTGGAGATTCAGGTGCGGGTGCTGGAAGAAACGGAAGAAACATAGGCGAAGGGCCTGCCCGGGAGGGCAGGCCCCTGTTTTATTCCGCCGGAGGCGGGAGCGTGTCGAATAAAATCCACTCCATCTCCATCCACACCGCCAGCTTTTGCTCCCCGCCGGTTGTGACCAGGGCGTATTGGGCGCTCAGGTCCTGGGAGAAGTTGGTCTGTCCGTCCATCTCGGGCACGCCGCTGGTGTAGGACGTCACCGTTTTGACCTCGCCGGGTCCGGGCGCCGCAGAAACGGGCTCCCCGGTGGAGAAGTAGAGGACGCCGTCCACCATAATGGCGGGGCGCCTGTCCCCCTGCTGTTCGCCGGAGTAATCGGGCTCCGCAGGAGCAGTGGGCTCCGGCGGCATCGACTCAGCGCCGCCTGAACTGCCGTCCGCCGCGCCGCTCGGTGCGTCATTGCCGGCCGGTGCGCTGGCAGTGGTGCTGCCCCCGCCGCTGACGCCGTCCCAGTACAGGCCCTTTTTGTAATCCCCGCCCGTGCCCAGCCACAACGCCCCGTAGCCCAGGGCCAGCACCAGGGCGCAGCAGGCGGCCAAAGACCCCCACCGCTGGTAGTTGGGGCGTTTTCTGAGGGACTTGTACTCCTCCGCCTCCTGGACCAGGTCGTCGTCCAGCAGGCCGATGGCATCTAACAGATGCTCTGTGTTCATACCGCTACCCCCTCCCGCTCCAGCTCCAGCTTCAATCTGCCCCGCATCCGGTGGAGCTTCGACTTCACCTGTCCCATGCTCAGCCCAAACCGCCGGGCCAGGCTGTCCAGCGGTTCCAGGTGGAAGTACCGCCGGACAAACAGGGCCCGGTCCGCCTCGCTCTGGCGGCGGAGGAAGGCGGAGATCAGGGCCGCCGTCTCCCCGGCCTCCAGATTCTCGTCGGGACGGCGGCAGTCGGGCAGGCAGTCCTCCAACTCGTGGAGGGCAATCTCCACCTGACTGCCCCCCCGCTTGGCCGCCTTGAGCCGCCGCCACCGGTCCAGGGACAGGTTCCGGGTCAGCTTGCCGAAGAAGGCGGACAGAATCCCCGGCCGCTGGGGCGGCATGGCGTTCCAGGCCCGGAGCCAGGTGTCGTTGACGCACTCCTCTGCGTCCTCCTCCTGGTCCAGGATGCGCCGGGCGATGGTGTGGCAGTAGGAGCCGTATTTTTCCTCGCTGGCCGCAATGGCCTGCTGGGACCGGGCCCAGTACAGGTCGATGATGGCTGTGTCCTCCATGGGGGAGCCTCCTCTCTCTAAGCCTCCCTCTTAGAGGGAGGTGGCACGGCGAAGCCGTGACGGAGGGAGTCCTTCGGAGGTCTGTGGGGACCTTGAGGACTCCCTCAGTCAGCCCTGCGGGCTGACAGCTCCCTCAGAGAGGGAGCCTTTACTTTAACAGACGCAAAAACCGCGCCGAAGGTTTCCGCCTCGGCGCGATTTTTTGAAAAATTTTCAGGCCAACGGCTCGAAGTCGGAGGCGGGGTGCTTGCACAGGGGGCAGATATAGTCGGCGGGCAGCTCGTCGCCCTCGTAGACGTAACCGCACACCTTGCACACCCAGCGCTTTTTCTCGCTGGGGGCAGCGGGGGCGGCAGGCTTGGGCTTGATGTGGGCCTGGTAGTAGGCATAGGTGGCGCTGGGGGCGCCGGAGAGCACGCCGCCGTCCAGCACGTCGGCCAGGAACAGGGTGTGGGTGCCCAGGTCGGTGGCGGACACCACCTTGCAGCTCAGCCAGGCATTGGTGCCCTGAGTGACGTAGGGGATGCCGTCGGCGTCCTTGCCGGTGTTGGCCTGGAAGCCGGCAAACTTGTCCGCGTCCCGGCCCGACTGGAAGCCGAAACGCTGGAACAGGTCAAATTTGGCCTCCTCCGACAGGACGGAGACGGTAAAGCGGCCGGTCTCCTTCACCATGTCGTGGGTGTAGTTGCCCTTGTTGATGGCCACGACAATGCGGTTGGGGTCGGTGGTTACCTGGATGGCGGTGTTGGTAATGCAGCCGTTGTCCTTGTCCCCCCGGCGGGCGGACAGCACAAACAGGCCATAGCTCAGGGAATACATGACCTTGTTGTCCATAAACAGTTCCTCCTTGTTTTGACGTTGATGGGTATGAGAGCAGTCTACCATAGTTTGGCCCGAATGTCCACGCTTCAACCGGAAAATTTTTCTGGTTGACATTGTAGACCAATTGTGTTATGATAGGTCTACAAAGTAGACCACTCTCTGACAGGAGAGGACCCTGAATGTAGGGGCGCGCAGTGCGCGCCCGCGGGCGGACAATGTCCGCCCCTACATGGTACAGGCGGAGCGTGGACGTGAAAAGAGGAGCATTTTATGGACAACATCAATCTCACCAACAGCGAGTGGTACGTTTTGGACTGCCTGTGGGAGACCTCCCCCATGACGGTGATGGAGCTGGTGGCCGCCCTGGGGGACCGGCTGGGCTGGGCCAAGAGCACCACCATCACCACCCTGAGGCGGATGGAAGCCAAGGGACTAGTCCTGTGCACCGTGGAGGGCCGGACAAAGCACTACGCCCCGGCGGTGCAGAGGGACCAGGCCGTCCGGGGGGAGACCCGCTCCTTCCTGGACAAGGTCTACCGGGGGAGCGTGGGGCTGATGGTGTCCGCTCTGGCGGAGGACAGGGCCCTGTCCCGGGCGGAGATTGACGAACTGTATGAAATTTTGCACAAGGCGGAGGAGGGACAGAGATGAAATTATTGACCGAATGGGCGATTACCTCCAGCGTTCTCATCCTGATTGTGCTGGCGGTGCGGTTTTTGCTCAAGGACCGGCTGTCCGCCCGGCTGAAATACGCCCTGTGGGGGGTGGTCCTCCTGCGGCTGCTGGTGCCCTTCCAGGTGGAGCTGCCCGCCCCGGTTTCCGACGCCGTTCCCCTGCTGGTTTCCAACACGGTTCCAGCGGTGGAGCGGTGGGAGGAGCCATCCATCCCTGTCTTTCCCCAGGAGGATTTCGCCGCCTTCGGCTTCAGCCGGGCGGATTTCCACCAGATGGAGCCGGGGGAAATCATCCCCACCGACACCAGCATAGGCTACTGGCAGAAATCCCGGGACGGGGAGACCATCACCCGGTATCTGGACCTGTGGTCCCCGGCCCAGATAGTGACTGTCATCTGGAGTGTGGGGGCGGGGCTGACAGGAGCGGCCATCCTGCTGTCCAACCTGCGTTTTTCCCTGCGGCTGAAAAAGCGGCGGGAGCCGGTGGTATGGACGGGCGGACAATGTCCGCCCCTACAGGACTTCCCCATCCCCGTCTACACGGCGGCGCATCTGCCCTCCCCCTGCCTGTTCGGGGTGTTTTTCCCTGCCGTCTACCTCACCCCCGGGGCGGCGGAGGACGCGGCCACCCTGCGCCACGTGCTGGCCCATGAGCTGACCCACTACGCCCACCGTGACCACCTCTGGTCCCTGCTGCGGTGCCTGGCCCTGGCCCTCCACTGGTACAACCCGCTGGTGTGGCTGGCGGTGGGGATGTCCAAGGGGGATGGGGAGCTGGCCTGCGACGAGGGGGCGGTGGCCCGGCTGGGGGAGGAGGAGCGCATCCCCTACGGCCGCACCCTGGTGGACATGGTGGCCGCCCGGCCCTTGCGGCCCGGGGACCTGCTGTCCTGCTCCACCGCCATGACGGGCGGGAAGAAGTCGATCACACAGCGGGTGTCCGCCCTGGTGAAGAAGCCCGAGACGGTGAAGGCCGCTCTGTTCGCGGTCGTCGCTGTGATGGCCCTGTCCGCCGTGTTTGTCTTCGCCGGACGGGGAGATAATTCGGCTCTGTCGGTGTACCGGGACGCGGTGGAGCGGGCAAAAAGTGTGCAATACCTCCCCTCCTCACCTTCCAACCCCGGATACCCCTCGATCACCGACGCGGAGGGCGCAAGACAGGCCAAAGAGGTCCTGCGGGATATTCGCTCCCTGAAGCACGGGGAAGGGCCTGACCTGACCCAGGCCCCCTACGCCCCCAGCGTGCTTCTGCTCGGCACTTATGATAACGGCACTCTGATGCAGCAGCAGTTTACCCTTCTGGCTCAGGACGGACGCACCTATGTGTTGGCCTGGGCGCTCCAACTGGACGGCAGCACCGGCTATGAGACGGTGGGTTATCTGCCCGATACCGTCTGTTCCCGGCTGGACGAGCTGTCCCGGCAGTACGGGCGGTACGCGGAGTTACAGACCAGTTCCCCCGAGCTGGAGGAGTTTTTCGCTCAGCTGGAAGGAGCCCAGTCCATCTATGTGGGCCTGCCCATGCTCTCCAGCGCCAATCCCCCCGGGCTGATCTCTGACCCGGAGGCCCTGTCCCGGGCCAAGGAGCTGCTGGGGAAGGCGAGCGGGCCGCTCCAGCTGCCGGAGGGCGTCACCCGGGAAGAATTTTGGGAGAGTATCCGGCCCTACCTCAGCTCCACCGAATACCAGGACATGGAGGAGCCGCCTACCCTCACTCAGGAGGACCTGGAGACCATGCTCTTTATGTGGGGAAACCCCATCGACCTCTGTCCCGGCACGAGGTATCAGTTCAGCAAGGAGCGCCGCTACTGGCTGGCCGACCACAATCTGCTCCGGTGGGACACGGAGCTGGAGGAGGAGTCCATCAAGCTGCTGGCCACCTTCTCCGACGACGTGTACAGCCAGCTGGCCGAGCTGGCCTGGGCCCCGGATAACGTCCCGCCAATCCGCCGCGAGTCCTTTCTGGAGCAGACCGAGGGGGCGGTCTCCATTCAGGTCCAGACGGGAGATGGCGAGCTGACCGCCATCACCGACCCCCGGCGGCTGGAGGAGGCCCGGGCCGTCCTGCTGTCGCTGGCCCCTCTCCCCGACGACGTGAACATTCTCACCAGCGCCAGTGAGGAAGAACTGCGGCGTGCGGTGGGCGGCGGCTTCTACGCCATTACGCTCACCGACGAGGCGGGAGGGACGCTCACCTACTACATCAACCGCCGCCCCATGAGCAACGCCGACTATCTCGTCTTGCCCATATCAGAATATCCGGCGGAAGACACTCAGAAGATAGCGAGTTTCTGCCGGGTGGGGGTTCTCCCCGGAGAGGCGAACTACAACCTGTTTCTGGCCACCCTTCCCGACAACGTATACAACCAGCGGGCCGAGCCGGCCCGGGACGAGGAACCGGATCGGGTTCACACGGCCACCGGCAACTAAAGCGCATTCCCCCGGCGGATTGAATCCGCCGGGGGTTTTGTCACTATTGCGCACGGAAAGGGCCGTTAAATTCCTGCTTTTCTTCTCTTTTGCCCTGTTAAAAAGCCGTTAATTCCGTTGTCTTTCCGACAAAAAATCAGTATCATAGGATAGCAAAAAAAGGCTCCCTCTTTGAGGGAGCTGTCAGCCCAAAGGGCTGACTGAGGGAGTTTTCTGTTGACGGACTCCCTCCGTCGCGGCTTCGCCGCGCCACCTCCCTCGGAGAGGGAGGCTTTTGAGAAAGGCAAGGTTATTTTTATGAGTCTGCGCGTCGGCATTGATATCGGCTCCACCACGGTGAAGGTGGTGGTCCTCAGCGAACAGGATAAGCTGCTGTTCCGCTCCTACGAACGGCACTTCTCCAAAACCCGGGAGCGGGCCCTGGAGACGCTGAACTCCATCCGGGACCTGCTGGCCGGGCAGGACATTAAAGTGACCATCACCGGCTCCGCCGGGCTGGGTGTGGCCGACGCCGCGGGCATCGACTTTGTCCAAGAGGTCTACGCCACCGCCGCCGCCGTGAACACCTACATCCCCGACACCGACGCGGTGATTGAGCTGGGGGGCGAGGACGCCAAGATCATCTTTTTCGGCGGCGCCCTGGAGGAGCGGATGAACGGCTCCTGCGCCGGGGGCACCGGGGCCTTTATCGACCAGATGGCCACCCTGATGAATGTGTCCGTCAACGAATTGGACGAACTGTCCCTGAAGCACGAGAAGATTTACCCCATCGCCTCCCGGTGCGGGGTGTTCGCCAAGAGCGACATCCAGCCCATCCTCAACCAGGGGGGCCGGAAGGAGGACGTAGCCGCCTCCATCTTTCAGGCGGTGGTGGACCAGACGGTGGCTGGGCTCACCCAAGGCCGGGAGCTGAAAGGGAAAATCGTCTTTCTGGGCGGGCCGCTCCACTTCCTCATGGGCCTGCGGGAGCGGTTTGTGGAGACGCTGAAGCTGGACGGCGACCACGCCGTGTTCCCCGAGGACGGGGACTGCTTCGCCGCCATGGGGGCCGCCCTGTGCGCCACCGACTATGCGCCCGTCCCCTTTGAGACGGTGATGAAAAAGCTGGAGGACAGCGCCAACACCGCCACGGTGGTGGACACCATGCCGCCCCTGTTCACCGGCCGGGAGGAGTATGAGGCCTTTCTGGAGCGGCACAACAGCGCCGCGGGCCTGTCCGTCCTGCCCATGGACGGGTACAGGGGGGACGCCTACCTGGGCATCGACGCCGGGTCCACCACCACCAAAATCGTATTGATCGCCCCGGACGGCGGCCTGCTGTATCAATATTACCACTCCAACCAGGGCAACCCGGTGGCCATCGTGCTGGAGCAGCTGCGGGAGATTTACCGGCAGTGCGGGGATCGCATTGTAATAAAGGGCGCGGCCGTCACCGGCTACGGCGAGGACCTGATTAAAAACGCCTTCAACTGCGACCTGGGGCTGGTGGAGACCATGGCCCACTACAAGGCTGCCGCCCACTTCCAGCCCGATGTAGACTTTATCATCGACATCGGCGGCCAGGACATGAAGTGCTTCAAGATACGCAACGGCGCGGTGGACTCCATCATGCTCAACGAGGCCTGTTCCTCGGGCTGCGGGTCCTTTATCGAGACCTTTGCCAGGGCCCTGGGCTACGGCATCGCTGACTTCGCCAAGTTGGGCCTGTTCACCCAGAAGCCGGTGAATTTGGGCTCCCGGTGCACCGTGTTCATGAACTCCAGCGTGAAGCAGGCCCAGAAGGACGGGGCCAGCGTGGAGGATATCTCCGCCGGGCTGTCCATCTCCATTGTGAAGAACGCCATCTATAAGGTGATCCGGGCCGCCTCCGCCGACGATCTGGGAAAACACATCGTGGTTCAGGGGGGCACCTTCTACAACGACGCGGTCCTCCGGGCCTTTGAGCAGGAGATCGGCCGGGAGGTCACCCGGCCCGACATCGCAGGCAGCATGGGGGCCTTCGGGGCCGCCCTGGCCGCCCGGGACCTGGGGCTGGAGCGGTCCGCTCTGCTGTCCCCTTCGGCCCTGGAGGCCTTCACCCACACCGCCAAGCCCGCCACCTGCGGGCTGTGCACCAACCACTGTTCCCTCACGGTGAACTCCTTCGACGGCGGGCGGCGGTTCGTCTCGGGCAACCGGTGTTCCCGCCCCCTGGGGGAGGAGCCCAGCCGCCTGCCCGACCTGATGCGGTACAAATATGCCAAGCTCCGGGCCCTGCATGGAACGGGGAGCGGGGACGGCTCCCGGGGCAAAATCGGCATCCCCTTCGGGCTGAATATGTATGAAAATCTGCCCTTCTGGTTCGAGCTGTTCACAAGACTCAACTTTGAGGTGGTCCTCTCCCCCGAGTCCTCCCGGAAGCTTTACTTAAAGGGCCAGCGCACCATCCCGTCGGACACGGTGTGTTACCCCGCCAAGCTCCTCCACGGCCACGTGGAGGCCCTGGTGGAGGCGGGGGTGGACGCCATCTTTTACCCCTGCATGCCCTACAACTTCGACGAGGGGGCGGGGGACAACAACTACAACTGCCCCGTGGTGGCCTACTACCCCGAGCTGCTGGCCGCCAATGTGCCCGATTTGAAGCGGACCCGCTACCTCTACCCCTACTTCGGCCTCCACCGCCCCAAGGATATGGAGCGCAAGGCCGGGGAGTGGTTTTTCAACGAGTTCCACATCCCCAAACGGGAGACGGCAGCGGCAGTAAAGTCGGCCTACATCGCCTACAGCGCCTATAAAAACGACCTGCGCAACACCGGCCGGACCTACATCGACAGCGCCCGGGCGGAGGGCCGGCCCATCCTGGTGGTGGCCGGACGGCCCTACCACATGGACCCGGAGATCAACCACGGCATCAACGACCTGATTACCTCCTACGGCTTTGTGCTGGTCACCGAGGACGCGGTGGCCTATCTGGAGGACAAGGCCCCCCGGCATGTCCTCAACCAGTGGACCTACCACGCCCGGATGTACAACGCCGCCCGGTATGTCTGCACCCAGCCGGACATGGAGGTCATCCAGCTGGTCTCCTTCGGCTGCGGCATCGACGCCATCACCGGCGACGAGATGCGCTCCATCCTGGAGGAGGGCGGCAAGCTGTACACCCAGCTGAAAATCGACGATATCAGCAACCTGGGGGCTGTAAAAATTCGGATTCGCTCTCTTATGGCTGCTATTGAGGCACGGAAGGAATCGTAAATCCCTGTGTAGGGGCGCACATTGTGCGCCCGCCATTCCCAAAACGCTCCGTTAAATGCGGGCGGACAATGTCCGCCCCTACAGGATCGACACCCATGAAAGGAGTTCCCACCATGGCAAAACTGGTCTATGACAACACCGGACGCCTGCTGTTCACCAAAGAGATGAAGGAGGAGTACACCCTCCTCATGCCTCAGATGCTGCCCGTCCACTTCGGAATGATGAAAAAGCTGCTGGAGTGCGAGGGCTACAAGGTGGACATGCTCACCACCAACCACCGCGGCATTGTGGACGAGGGCCTCAAATACGTCCACAACGACACCTGCTACCCCGCCCTGCTGGTGATTGGCCAGCTCATCGACGCGGTGAAGCACGGGGGCTATGACCCCCACAAGGTGGGCCTGCTCATCACCCAGACCGGGGGCGGCTGCCGGGCCTCCAACTACATCCACCTCCTGCGCAAGGCCCTGGAGAAGGCGGACATGGCCTATATCCCGGTGGTGTCGGTGAACCTGTCCGGGCTGGAGAAAAACCCCGGCTTCTCCCTGACCCTCCCCTTCGTCCGCAAGGCGGTGTACGCCATGATGTACGGCGACATCATCGTCAACGTGGCCAACCAGGTGCGGCCCTACGAGGTGGAGCCCGGCTCCGCCGACGTCATGATTGACACATGGTCTCAGCAGCTGGTGGACGGCTTTCAGGCTGGGAAGGGCATGAGCCGCAGGCAGATGCGCTCCAACTTTGACGCCATCTGCGCCGACTTTTCCGCTATCCCCGTGGCAGGGGACCCCAAGATTCGCGTGGGCGTTGTGGGGGAAATTTATGTGAAGTTCGCCCCCCTGGGCAACAACAACCTGGAAAAATTCCTTCTCTCCGAGGGGGTGGAGCCGGTGGTCCCCGGGCTCACCGACTTTATCATCTTCAAAATCTACAACCGGGTGGCCGATGTGGAGCTCTACGGCGGCAAGTGGATCAAGAAGGCGGGCTGCACCCTCTTTATGCGGTATATCGAGGCCTGCCAGCGGGACATGATCGCCGCCCTGGAGCAGTCGGGCCGCTTCCGGGCGCCCGGCACCTTCCAGGACCTGCACAGGCTGGTCCAGGGCTACCTGGGGGACGGCAACAAGATGGGGGAGGGCTGGCTGCTCACCGCCGAGATGCTGGAGCTGATCCACTCGGGCACCAACAACATCGTCTGCACCCAGCCCTTCGGCTGCCTGCCCAACCACATTGTGGGCAAGGGGATGATCCGCAAGCTGAAGGACGAGTACCCCTACAGCAACGTGGTGGCCATCGACTACGACCCCGGCGCCACCCGCATCAACCAGGAAAACCGCATCAAGCTGATGCTGGCCAACGCCAGGGGGCTCACCCAGCAGGAGCCCGCCCGGCCCCGTCCGGAGCCCCAGGTGGAGCGGGAGCCCCAGCTGGCCCACGCCAATATTTAAGGAGGTAATTTATGGAATCCATGCACACGTCAAATCCAGACAACGCCCCCGCCGGAACCTATCTGATTTTTGACAATTACCCCTTTAAGCTGGCTGTCATCCAGCAACTGATGTATGAGGCCGACCTGCTGGGCAGCAAATACTACGGCGGCGACCAGTATTTCGAGGCCTACGGCGACGTCTCCGACGTCTCGGAGCGGGTATCCATCGACCGGCTGCTGCCCTATATCGAGCAGGGAAACCACTTTTTTGAGTCGCTGAACATCCCCCGCGCCCTGGCCGATAAGGTCACCAAGCTCTATGTTGGGGAGGAGCTGGATGTGTACTACCACATCAATCCCCAGTGGCTGGACTTTGAGGAGTATTTCGACGACGGCGCGGACTTCGATATTCTCGCCATCAGCGAGCGGGAGCTGAAGCAGTTCCCCAACCTGAAGTCCATTGTCTTCAACATGTACCACACCCCTCCCGACGCGCTGATTACCCAGCTGGAGGAGTCAGGCATCGAGGTGGGGCTCTTTGCGTGACGCGCCGGACCCGCTCCGGATTTGACAAAAAGGATATTTTGTGCTAGTATTCGTCCTCAGCTGGAATTTGTGCTGCAAATCTGGTTGAGGAGGATATTATGAACATCGAATACATCAAAGACAACGGAATGGATATTGCAGTCGTTTCCAGCGACGGGAAGGTAATTGTTGACACACAGTCCGCCCTGGACCTGGCAATGACGGTAAAATATGAAGCCGGCACGGCCAACCTCGTGCTGGACAAGCGCCTGATCTGTGAGGACTTTTTCATCCTCAGCACCGGCGTGGCGGGGGAAATCCTGCAAAAGTTTGTCAACTACCACGTGCGGGCCGCCATCTACGGCGACTATTCCCATTACACCAGCAAGCCCTTAAAGGACTTCATCTACGAGTCCAATCAGGGGAAAAATTTCTTTTTTGTGGCCACCAAAGAGGAGGCCATCCAAAAACTGACGCAGACACAGTGAAATAACGAGGTACAGATTCCAGTAAAATCAGGAGCCGTCCACAATGGACGGCTCCTGTTCCATTTTACACCAGTCTCACGGTTACCTCGTCCCCCTGGGCGGAAACCTGGAGGGTGTCCCCCTTTTTCAGGCGGCCGGACAGCATCAGGTCGGCGGCGGGGTCCTCCACCAGGTTGGCGATGGCCCGGCGGAGGGGACGGGCGCCGTACTCCCGGCTGCTGCCCTTGCCGGCCAGAAGGGACACCGCCTCCTCCTCCACCGCCATGGCGATGCCCAGCTTGTCCAGCCGCTTCCGGGTCTCGGACAGCAGCTGGCGGGTGATGGCGTTGAGGGTCTCGCCGCTGAGGGGGTGGAAGACCAGGGTGGCGTCCAGGCGGTTGAGGAACTCCGGGGCGAAGGTGTTCCCCGCGTCGGACAGCACCGCCCGCTCCAGCTCCTCCCGCTCCGCCTCGCCCCCGGCGGCAAAGCCCAGCCGCTTCCCCTTGGCGAACCGCTGGGCCCCCAGGTTGGAGGTCATCACCAGCACGGCATTGCGGAAGTCGGTCTTCCGGCCCTGGGCGTCGGTGAGCACCCCCTCCTCCATCACCTGGAGGAGCAGGGACCAGATGTCGTGGTGGGCCTTCTCCAGCTCGTCCAGCAGCACCACCGACCAGGGCTTTCGCCGCACCCGCTCGGTGAGCTGGCCCCCCTCCTCGTGGCCCACGTAGCCCGGCGGGGAGCCGATGAGCCGGGATACGGTGTGCCCCTCCATATACTCGGACATGTCGAAGCGCAGCAGGGCCTCCTCGCTGCCAAAGAGGGCCCGGGCCAGAGACCGGCACAGCTGGGTCTTACCCACCCCGCTGGGGCCCAGCAGCAGGAAGCAGCCCACCGGGCGGCGGGGGTCCTTCAGCCCCAGCCGGCCCCGGCGGATGGCCTTCACCACCGTCTCCACCGCCCGGTCCTGGCCCAGGATGTGCCGGCGCAGGGCCTGGTCCAGGCCGGCCAGGGCCTTTTTGTCCGCCTCGTCCGGGTCTGTGACGGGCACCCCGGTCCACTGGGAGAGCACCGCCTGGATGTGGTGGGGCTCCACGGCAAACTGCCCCTGGCCCGACTGCCACCGCTGCCGCTCCCCCTCCAGCTCCCGGCGAAAATCCCGCTCCACGTTGCGCAGGATGGCCGCCTGCTCGAAGTCCTGGCGGCGCACCGCGTCGGCCAACTGGCGGCTAGCCTGGGACACCCGGCCCTCCAGCCGCTGGAGCTCGGGAGGCAGCGCCTTGCCTGACAGCCGGGCCTGGGCCGCCGCTTCGTCCACCAGGTCGATGGCCTTGTCGGGCAGGAACCGCTGGGGCAGGTAGCGGCAGGACAGGTCCACCGCCGCCTCCAGGGCGCTGTCGGAGATAATCAGGTGGTGGTGGGCCTCATACCGGCCCCGGAGGCCCTGCAAAATTTCCAGCGTCTCCGCCCGGGTGGGCTCCTTCACGGTGATGGGCTGAAAGCGGCGCTCCAGGGCGGCGTCCTTCTCAATATATTTCCGGTACTCGTCGATGGTGGTGGCCCCGATCACTTGCAGCTCCCCCCGGGAGAGGGCGGGCTTGAGGATGTTGGCGGCGTCGATGGCCCCCTCGGCGCTGCCCGCCCCCACGATGGTGTGGAGCTCGTCAATAAAGAGGATGATGTTCCCCGCCCGACGGACCTCGTTGAGGACGTGCTTCAGCTTCTCCTCAAACTCCCCCCGGTACTTGGTGCCCGCCACCATGGCAGACAGGTCCAGGGAGTACACCCGCTTGCCCGTCAGGTGCTGGGGGGCGGTGCCGTCGGCAATGGCGGCGGCCAGACCCTCCACCACGGCGGTCTTGCCCACACCGGGCTCACCGATGAGGGCGGGGTTGTTCTTGGTGCGGCGGGAGAGAATCTGAATCACCCGCCCCAGCTCCTCCTTCCGGCCGATCACCGGGTCCAGCCGGCCCTCGGCTGCCATACGGGTCAGGTCCCGGGCGCACTGGTCCAGCTGACGGGTGTCGCCGCTGGGCCGGGGCTCGGGCTCCCGGGGTCGGGGCTTGGGGGTGGGGGCCTCCTCCCCGCCCAGGGAGGCGGACACCGAGCGGTACAGCCCCTCCCCGTCCACCCCGCAGTGGGCCAGCAGCCGAGAAGCCCCGTTGCCCTTGGCCCGCAGCAGGCCCAGCAGCAGGTGCTCGGAGTTCACCGCGTGCTGGCCCAGGCGGCGGCTCTCCTCCACCGCCCCCTGGATGGCCATGCAGCAGTTGGGGGTGAGGCCCTGAAAGCTGGACTGGGCGGGCACCCCCGTCCCCACCCGCTGGGCGATGGCGGAGCGCAGAGCCTGGCTGTCCGCCCCTGCCCGGCGCAGGGCCATAGCGGCGGGGCTGAACTCCTGACCGGCCAGCCCCAGGAGCAGGTGCTCGCTGCCCACATAGCTGTGGCCCAGCCGGGCGGCGTTCTGCTGGGCCAGGCGTATGGCCCCCAGGGCGGTGGATGTGAATTGGCTGTCTGCCATGGTAGCATCACCTCAGAATCAAATCTGCTACCATCATGCCCGGTTTTTTGCCGGTTTAGACACAGCCGCCCCGCCGGGCTGGGGAACGTCCGCCGGACAGGTACAGGTATACCCGGCGGACCCATCGGGATACGTCTCTGCAAAAAATTTGAAGCTCCAAAAATTAAGCATTGCTTTTTTGAAAAAATGTGCTAGAATAGAGAGTACCATTTTAATGGAGGTGTACATATCATGGCCTATGTTATTAGTGACGCTTGCATCAGCTGCGGTTCCTGCACTGAGGGCTGCCCCGTGGGCGCTATCGCTCAGGGCGACGACCACTACGTCATCGACGCCGGCGCCTGCATCGATTGCGGCTCCTGCGCTGGTACCTGCCCCATGGGCGCTATCTCCCAGGGCTAATGACCAAAAAAACAGCGCCGGCTCGTCCGGCGCTGTTTTTTTATGGGTTTGTTCAATGCACTGCGGATAGGGATGCGAAAAAAGCCTTCCCCCTTCCAGGGGGAAGGTGGCACGGCCGGAGGCCGTGACGGATGAGGGTGCGGCGAGGTTAGCGCCCCTTATCGAAAGGACAGCGTCCCCGTCCCGCCCCCTCATCCGCCCCCTTCGGGGGCACCTTCCCCCCGGAGGATGGAAGGCTTTCCCTGCGGGGGACGAAGGGTTTTATTCGTCTGCGCTCTGAAACAGGCTCTCGATGGATACCCCAAGGACCTCCGCAAGCCCATAGAGCTCAATATCTGTTACAGTCCTCTGCTTATCTTCGATTCTTGAGATGGAGCCACGGCAAATATAAATTGCCAGCGTTTCCAGTTTGTCCGACAATGCCTGCTGGCTCAGCTTTCTTTTGATTCGGAGCTCCTTCACCCGGCCCCCTACCATGTTCATGGCTTCTCCGTCTATAATTCTTGCCATAATTTATTCCCCTTTGTCTTGACACGAGACAAAACTTAGGGTAAACTATGTCCAAGACGAACTTGTCCTATGACAGGACAAACCAGAAATTTAACATCTCAATATATGGAGACAGTCTATGAAAAATGATCCAATTCCCTTTTCCCCTTGGAACCTGACCGAGCCCCCCATGCGCTGGAGCCTCGATGATGGGCTGATAAACGGGGTCATTGCGGCGGCGGTGTGGTCAGTGGGGCAGCGCCCGGGAGTATGGGGTAAGATGATGATAGCACTGGACAACGGCGTCCGAAACATGGAGGAGAACACCCTTGACGCCTTTTTCTTTCAGGCAATGGTGGACCGCCTCCTGGAGGAATTTCATATGCTGTACCCCGATTAAAGTAGCGCCGGAGCATCGGCGCTGTTTTTTGCATCATCTTATCTAGTATTTAAAATTATATTTGGTCATATTTTATATTGATAAACCTGCTGTTTTCGTATATACTGTATTTAGAAGAATCGAAGCCCCGTCCCCCCGGAAAGGAGTGTGTCCCATGCGTACCAATACATTAACCGCCAGCAGCCTGCCCGCCGCCTCTGTGGGAGCCGTCCGGCCCCGCCGCCGAGCGGAGGTCCGCGACCCCTACGACGGCCTGCGCCCCTGGTCGGCCATCACCCACGGCGCGGGCGCGGTACTGGCCGCTCTGGGCACCGCCGTTCTGCTGGTCCGGTCGGCCCTGCTGGGCAAGTGGCTGCTGTTTGGGCTGTTTGCCGTCTACGGCCTGTCCATGATCTGCCTGTACACCGCCAGCACCCTCTACCACTGTCTCAACGTCTCCGTCCCCGGGCGGCTGGCCCTGCGGAAATATGACCACTGCTCCATCTACCTTCTTATCGCCGGCAGCTATACCCCCCTGTGCCTCACCGTCCTGCGGGAGGCAGGCGGCATCCCGCTGGTGATTGCCGTGTGGACGCTGGCCATCGCCGGGACGGTGCTCACCATCGCCAAGCTGGCCATCCCCCGGTGGCTCACCAGCGCCATCTACCTGTTCATGGGCTGGCTGGCCATCTTCGCCATTGTTCCCATCTACCATGCTCTGCCCCCGGCGGGCTTCTTCTGGCTGCTGACAGGCGGACTGCTGTATACCGTGGGCGGCGTGCTCTACGCCGTGAAGTGGCCAGGCCGGGACAATCCCCGCTTCGGCTGCCACGAGATTTTTCACCTGTTCATCCTGCTGGGCAGCGTCGCCCACTTCGTCATGATGGACCGGGTGGTGCTTTGGCTGTAAAAAGGCTCACTCCCGTCTCGTAAATTCGGAAAAGCTCTAGAAATACCGGCCGGTACGTCCTGTAGGGCAGGGATTCTACCCCTGCCTATCCCCGTAAGGGGATAAAAGGCAAGGGCAGAGCCCTTGCCCTACACGCGGCAGGTATCCTGAATTTATGAGACGATCGTAAAAACCGCTCTGTCTCCCTTGACAAAGCGGCTGGAATCGGTATAATAAAAACAGAAGGGCGCTGCTGCATGGCAGTTAGCCCGGAGTTATAGCTAACAATCAGTTAGCCGCTCGGGTTGCAGCCGGGCGGCTAACACGCGTCTATGGTCATGACGTACAGAATGACCGCTAAGTACACCAAAATCTGGAGTATAGCAACTATACGCTTTTTCCACATCCGCACCACCTCCCCCATGTGAAATTTGCCGTGGGGAAATGGGCCAACCACCTTTTATACAACAGCGCGCCTTCGGCCTCTCCAGTTGAGAGGCGAAATAATTATAACATGGCGGGGCTTTTTCTGTCAAACCCCTTGCCAAGCGCGAAAAAATAGGGTAAAATAAGTCAGCTAAGCATATCTTATAGTTTATGTAATGGAGGATGATTCCTATGCCTATGATTTCTGCCAGCGATTTCCGCAACGGCGTAACCTTCGAGATGGACGGCAAGGTTATGCAGGTGGTCGAGTTCCAGCACGTCAAGCCCGGCAAGGGCGCGGCCTTTGTCCGCACCAAGATGAAGAACGTCATCACCGGCGGCGTGACCGAGACCTCCTTCAACCCCACCGCCAAGTTCGAACAGGCCTTCGTGGAGCGCAAGGACATGGACTACAGCTACAGCGACGGCGACCTGTACTACTTCATGGACCCCGAGACCTTCGACATGATCCCCATCGGCAAGGACCTGCTGGGCGACAGCTTCAAGTTTGTCAAGGAGAACATGACCTGCAAGGTGATGTCCTACAAGGGCAGCGTGTTTGGCGTGGAGCCCCCCAACTTCGTTGAGCTGGAGGTCACCGAGACCGACCCCGGCTTTGCCGGCAACACCGCCACCAACAACGTGCTCAAGCCCGCCACCCTGGAGACCGGCGCCGAGATCAAGGTGCCCCTGTTCGTCAACCCCGGCGATAAAATCAAGATCGACACCCGCACCGGCGAGTATCTGGAGCGCTGCAAGGCCTGATTTTCCGCCATTTCGCAGGGGCGGATATCATCCGCCCGTCACATTTTCAATGCTGTATCCGGGCGGCTGATAGCCGCCCCTACAGGATTGTCTCTAAAATAAGGAGTAACATTATGACTATTTCCGAGAAAGTCGCCTATCTGAAGGGCCTGGCCGAGGGGCTGGATCTGGACACCACCAAGTCCAAGGAGGGCAAGCTCATCTCCGTGATGATCGGCATTATGGAGGAGCTGGCCATGTCCGTGGAGGACCTGGAGGAGAACGCCCTCAACCTGGGCGAGGAGATCGACGTGCTGTCTGACGACCTGGCCGACGTGGAGGAGGTCGTTTTCGACGAGGACGACGACGCTGAAGATTACGACGACGACTGGTTTGAGGTGGAGTGCCCCACCTGCGGAGCCGACATCCTGGTGGATGACGACGCCCTGGTGGACGGCGAGGTGGAGTGCCCCTCCTGCGGCACCCGCTACGCCATGGAGCTCACCGACGACGAGGAGGAGGACGAGGACGGCGACAGCGAGGAGCCGGAGGCGTAAATCCTGTTATATTCCGGGCGGCCGTTTGGCCGCCCTTTTTAAATTTTTTCCGCTCCCGGAAACTTTTTCCCAAAAGATTCGTCTATAAGGAATAGAAGCCTGAATAGGAAAGGAGAATCATTATGAAGCGAATTCTCTCATTCGCCCTGGCCTGTGTGCTGCTGGCCGGCTGTTCCGGCCCGGGCGGGGCGTCTCAAAGCGGAGAAGGTACAAATACCAGTGGAGGGAAGGAGGCTGCTCCTATGAGCTACACCCTGTCTGAGCCCGTCTACCCGGAATTTCCCCAGCAGCCCCAGATGCCGGACGGGGGCGATCAGGAGGCGCTGCAAGCCTATCTGGACGCCCTTGGCCAGTATCACGACGCCCTGGCGGCCCTCCGGGGGGACAACCCCGGTCTCACCGAGGAGCACTGGAAGGTGCTGAACGACTTCGCTGCCAAAAGCGTCCCCCTGGTCCTGACGGAGCACACAGAGGAAAACGCCATTTTCTCCCCCCTGTCCCTGTGGTCCGCCCTGGCCATGCTGGCCCAGTGCGCCGGCGGGGACAGCCGCCGGCAGGTGCTGGACGCCATCGGCGCAGAGGACCCGGCCGCCCTCCAGAACCAGGTGGAGCACATCTGGCGGGCGCTGTACACCGACGACGGGGTAAGCTCCCTGATTCTGGCTAACTCCGTCTGGCTCAACAGCAATATGCAGGGGACCTACATCCAGGACACCCTGGACACTCTGGCCCAAAAATACTATGCCGGGGCCTACTCCGTCCCCATGGGGACGGACGGGGCCGATGCCGCCGTCACCCAGTGGGTGAATGCGCAGACCAAGGGCCTGATTGGCTCCGACGCCCCGGTGGTCCAGACCGACACGCTGACCCTGGCCCTGCTGGTGTCCTCCCTGTACTATAAAGCCGCCTGGCAGAACGAGTTTATGCCTGAGCGGACGGAGATCGACACCTTCACCGACGCCGCCGGGCAGGAGACCCAGGTGGACTTTATGCACCGGACGGAGGACGCCAACTTTATCCGGCGGGAGGGCTATCAGGCCGCCCGGCTGTCCACCCACCTGGGGGAGATGGTCTTTGTGCTGCCCGACGAGGGGGTGTCCCCCGCGTCCCTGCTGAAAGAACCGGACTTCCTCTCCCGGCTGGAGTTCTACGGGGACGCTTGCATCTGGGGCGAGGTCCAGTGGTCGGTGCCCAAGTTTGACGTGAACTCCGACCTGGACCTGCTGGAGACCCTGGCCGCCCTGGGTATCACCGACCTAACCGACCCGGACAGGGCAGACCTGTCCGCCCTCACCGACCTGGACGCTTTCCTGTCCGACGCCAAACAGCTGGCCCGGGTGAAGGTGGACGAGGAGGGGGTGGAGGCCGCCGCCGTCACTATCATGATGGTAAAAAATACCAGTTTGCCGCCCCAGCCCACCGAGGTGTGCGTCATGGACCTGGACCGGCCCTTCCTGTTCGTCATTCGGACCGAGGATGTGCCCCTGTTCGTGGGGATTGTGAATCAGGTACAGGCATAAAAAGGCCCCCTTGTGAAAGGGGGGAGGGCCACGAAGTGGCGGGGGGATTCCGTTTACAAGATGATGGAATCCCCCAGTCACCGCCTGCGGCGGTGCCAGCCCCCTTTCACATGAACTGCTCCAGTAAAAGCGGACAATAGACAAAAGTCCCCTGATGTAGGAAAATAAGAGCACTACATCAGGGGGTAATTATATGGAGAAACGGAAAAGGACAAATATCAAGGCATTGGAAACAGAGATCATAAAAATGCGAAAGGTGGGGCGGACACGGCAGGAGATAGCAGATACGTTAGGATTGGAAAAAGTACAAATCAAGAACTGGATCAGTCGGTATAACCGGGAGCAGGCACGCTTAGCGGCAGGGCTGCCGCGGAAGCGGAGAGGGCGTCCCAGGAAAAGCGGGTACACCACAATAGAAGAATGCCAATATGAAATCCAACGCTTGAAGATAGAGAATAAATTACTGCGGGATTTTCTGCGGTTCACAGGAAGGAAGTGAGGGCGAGAATAAAGTACCATATCGTTTACCTCCACAGGAATGAGTATCCAGTGTCGGTTATGTGTAAGCTTTTTGGTGTGTCAAGGAGCGGTTATTATGACTTTGTCCGTCGACTGGACAGGCCTGAGGCAGATGCTGGGCTGGCCCAGCTAATCCGGGAGCAGCAAAAGCATTGCCGGCAGACCTACGGTTACCGGCGGATGTGGATGTGGCTGGGGAAACAGGGAATCCATCATAACCCTAAAACAGTGCTGCGAGTCATGAAGAAATATGACCTGTTAGCAGAAATTCGCCGCCCCAGGAAGTGGGTCAATATGGGGCAACAGGTTCATAGGTATGAAAACCTGCTCAACCGGGATTTCCATGCAGACAGGCCAAATTCCAAATGGGTCACAGATATCTCCTACATACACACAGGCCAAGGAGTCCTCTATCTGTCCATGATTCGCGACCTTTATGATAACAGTATTGTAGCTTATAAAACGGCAGAATCCCAGACCATAAATCTGGTCCTGGATACCATCCGCTTGGCGGTAAAACAGGAGAAAAAGCAGGTCGCTGTGGAGGTGCAGCTCCGCAGCGGCCCTCTTTTTCTCCGCTTTCATGGCAAGGCGTATCGTGTCCAGAACTAAGCTTACCGTCTGCTGAACAGCGGTTTTGTAGGCCACAATGCTGTTGTCATAGAGATCTCGGATCATGGACAGATAGATGACCCCTTCGTCTGTATGGATATAAGAAATATCTGTTACCCATTTTTGGTTGGGAGCATCTGCGTGAAAGTCTCTGTTGAGAAGATTCTCATACTTGTGCATCTGCAGCCCCATCTGTACCCACTTCCTTGGCCTGCGGATTTCAGCCAAGATGTTATACTTTTTCATCACTCGCAGCACTGTTTGGGGGTTGTGGTGGATCCCCTGCTTCTCTAACCACAGCCACATCCTTCGGTAACCATAGGTCTGCCTGCATCTCTCTTGCTGTGACTGAAGAAGCTCTGCCAGCTCCGCGTCCGGTTCCGGATCGCCAATTCGCTTGCAGAAACCGTAATATCCGCTCCTGCATACTCCAAAGAATTGACACATGACCGATATGGGATACCGCTCCTTGTGTCGGTATATTACCATGTATTTTACCTTTGCCCTCACTTCCTTTCTGTGAACCGCAGAAAATCCCGCAGCAATTCATTCTCCATTTTCAACCGTTTGATTTCATACGCCTGCTCTGCCACAATATCCACTGGTTCTGCTCTTTTCCGTGGCCTTCCTTTCGGGCGCAGCTTAAGCCCAGCTTTTATCTTTCGTTCTTTTCGCCGTTCTCGTTTTAATAGGTCCTTTACCACATTTTTATCTCTTAACCCCCAAATGCTCCGCTATTTCCTGTTGGCTTCTTCCTCCTGACAACATTGCCTTTATTTCTGGCAATAACTCCTGTACATGCGTGTATCTCCTTGCCATATAGTACACCCCCTGATGTAGTCCTATTTTCCTACATCAGGGGGCTTTTGTCTATTGTCCGCTTTTACTGGGGCTGTTCATCACACAAGGGGGGCTTTTTTAATAATCTGGGTAGATATCACTCTTTTTGGGCATAATCAGGGCGCAGATCAGATAAGCCCAGAAGCCGAAGGTGCCGCAGAAGAAGGCGATGACCCAGCCCACCCGCACCAGGGTGGGGTCGATGTCGAAATACTCCGCGATGCCGCCGCACACACCGCACAGCATCTTATAGGGGCCCTCGGTCCGGTACAGTCTCTTGCTTCCCATAATAAATCGCTCCTTTTAAAAAGTATGTCGGGGTTGGTTTCTGAACTTATCATACGCCTTATGGATTGAAAATACCATAGGAAAAGAATGAAGAATTGATTAAAATTTCAGGGGGCGGAAATTCTTCCGCCCCCCGATTGTATTCTGCATCAATCCTGTACACCCTGAAGATAACCAGTCCAGTTAAATTCGCCATTTTCATATGTATAGTCTATTCTTGCACGTTTTCCGGTGTCATATGTAATTAAGACAAAGTCCTTGCAGACAACATAGGTGCCTTGGCTGTTCAGGCTGGCTCCACCTGCGGTAGTTGTCACATTGAAGTTATTTCCTTCAAACAACATGACGTAGTTTATATTGTTGCTGGAATATTCCCACTCGCCCTGAACGCAGGAGACGATTTCGCTGGCCAGAGCGTCGTCAACAGGGATGAACTTTTCTGCGCGGAAAGCCTCCAGAGCGGTGCGGCGGGCTTCAAGGTCTGCCGTGTTTTCAGGGGTTTGCTTCTCAATGATGTCAAAGTAAATCTTGCCATCGAGGAACAGGAGGGGGAACTTGAATTCCTTCCAGGTAAGGGTCAGAACGTCGCCGTCCAGGGAATAGGTGCCCTCATAGGTGTCGCCCTGATCCACGACGGTCAGAAAGCCCTTGGTATTGCGAATCTGCTTTTGGAGGGTGTAGGTGCCGTCGTCCTTCATGGTAAAGAGAACATAGTTCTGATTGCCGTCGTTGGTCGGCTCATAGTAGGCGTCGAAGCTCTGGGTGGAGTGGCCGTTTGAATCAAAGCTGGGGGCCAGCCCGTATTCCTCGTCCTCATCAAAGCTGCAAATCAGATTAGAACGGTAATAGTAGTCGCCGTAGGGGGTGAAAATATCGCCGTTGCCCATCCCTTTCTCCACCAGCTCAAAGGAGTCGCCGTTTATGATATTATAGGTACCCTTTTCATCGGGTTTTGTCCTGTCAAAGCTGCCATTTTCGCTGACCTGGATGGTGGAAGTCAAGAATAAGCTGACATTTTCGTACGTGCCGGGAATCTCGCGCTCCTCCTCCTGGGGTTCGCTGGCATCCCCTTGGGAGCTGCTGGAGGACGAAACCGCGGAGTTGTCGCCGCTCTTAGAGGAGCTGCTGCCGCTGGATTTGTCATCGCCGCCGCTGCCGCCGCCGCAGGCGGTCAGGGAGAGGGCCAGCGCGGCCGCAAGGGCAAGGGAAAGTAATTTTTTCAATCTGATAACCTCCATTTGAAATAGTGTTCCGGGGAATACTGAAAGTATAGCGGTTCAAATTTCGGTTTTCAATATGCTGGCTGCATAGTATTGGGAAATTTTTTAAAAAAGTGACGGTTTTCGCAATTTTTTAAAAAGGTTTTGAAAAACGGGCAGGCCATGGCTCCTAGGATAGGAAAACGCGCCGGAGGAGGGTCCTTCGGCGCGTTTTTGCAGTTTGAAGCCCAGTCGGGCTATAAATATTTGTCAGTATTCAACAACAGCCAGATCCTCCGGGCCAGCAGAGCGGCGGAGATGGTAAAAAACACCTCCAGCGCGGTGGTCACCATCCCGGGAAGAAGGAACAGCACGGCGCAGCCGAACACCATAAACCAGCAGAACCGCATCACCCCGGCCCAGCGGGCCGGGTCCTGCCGGCGGAAGACCAGGATGATAAACTGCAAATCCACCATCAGCAGCACGCAGGCCCCGGCGGCCAGGGCAACATGGAGGGCGGCGTATTTGGGAAAATACTTGGGCAGGTAGGGGATGGCCAGGGCGTAGGCCAGCGACAGCACGGCGCACACCGCCAGCAGCCGCACCAGCCACCGCATCCACCGCCTGGGCAGGCGGAAGGCCATTCGGCTGAGCATCACGAAAAAGTACCCCCCGGCCAGCACGCCCCAGTAGATAAAGCCCCGGTAGTGGTCCGGCCCGGTGACGGCAATCACCGAGAAGTTGGTGCCGAACCACTCCACACTCCCGGCAAAGAGCAGGGTGTAGGCGGGGATGAGGAAGCAGGCGACAAAATCCAGCCAGAAGTGTCCGGGTTTTTTGCTCATTTGTTCTCCACGGCGGCCACCAGGTCGCCCTTTTCGTTAAAGTGTACCGCCCGGATTTGGCTCCCGGTGGACTTGACAATGTCGTCCAGCCGCAGGCTCTCGGTGATGGAGGCCACCAGGGAGAAGGCCACCCCGTGGCGGCGGGCCCGGCCGGTGCGGCCGATGCGGTGGATGTAGTACTCGTTTTCGTCGGGCACGTCGTAGTTAAACACCGCGTCCACGTCGTCGATATCCAGCCCCCGGGCGGCCACGTCGGTGGCGGCCAGCACCCGTATCTTGCCGTCCCGGAACTTTTGCAAGGTCTTCTCCCGGAGGGACTGGGTGATGTCGCCGTGGATGGCCTCGCAGGAGATGCCCCGCATCTCCAAAAGTCCGGCCAGCCGGTCGGTCATGTTCTTGGTGTTGCAGAAGGCAATCACCCGCTCGTAGTCCCCCATCTCCAGCAGACGGGCCATGATGTCCGCCTTTTCACCCCGGTCGGCGTCCAGCCGGTACTGGGCGATGTCGGGCCGGTTCTCCTGGTCGGCCTGCACAGTGATCTCCACCGGCTCCCGCTGGTAGACCCAGGAGATATCCAGCACTTCCCGGGAGATGGTGGCCGAGAACATGCCCAGGTTTTTCCGCTTGGGCATCTGGTCCAGAATGTGGGTCACGTCCCGGACAAAGCCCATGTCCAGCATCCGGTCGGCCTCGTCCAGCACCACCGTCTCCACCTTGTCCAGCCGGACGGTGCGCCGCTTCATGTGGTCCATCAGCCGCCCCGGGGTGGCCACCACGATCTGGGGCTTTTTCTTCAGCTGGTTGATCTGGGTGTTGATGGGCTGGCCGCCGTAGAGGCACACCACCCGCACACCCTCCTTAAAGGCGCACAGGTCCCGCAGTTCGTCCTGGATCTGGATGGCCAGCTCCCGGGTGGGGGCCAGCACCAGGCCGGTGACGTGGGTGGAGGCCGGGTCGGTGTGCTCCACCATGGGGATGCCAAAGGCGAAGGTCTTGCCGGTCCCAGTGGGGGCCTTGGCAATCACGTCCTTCCAGTCCATAAACCAGGGGATGGCCCCGGTCTGGATGGGGGTGGCCTCCACATAGCCCTTCTTCTCGATGGCCCGCATCAGCTCCGCTGACAGGCCCATCTCGTCGTAGCGCTTTATACCGCTGACGGTTTGTCCGTTTATTTCCATAGTGTATCCCTCTTTTATATATTCTGTCACCTTATATTATACCTGTTTTTTCGGGATTGTCTATCCCTTTGCAAAAAGATACCATATTCGTCTCATAAGTTCGGAACATCTCTGGAAATACCGAATGGTCTGTCCTGTAGGGCAGGGGTTCTACCCCTGCCTATCCCCGTAAGGGGATAAAACGGCATCGAAACGGGGCAAAGACAGAAACGGGGTAAGGCAAGGGCGGAGCCCTTGCCCTACATGCGACAGTTTTCCTGAATTTATGAGACAAGCGTAAAAAAGATACCCGCAGCCTGAGCCGGACTGCGGGCAATGAGGGGAAATGAGATGCTTTACCAGGGGAACACATTGAAGGGCCACTGGTAGTAATAGCCGTTGTCCTGGCCGCCCTGGGCGGGCTGCTGGGGCTGGCTGTCCTGCTGGAGCGGGTTGTTGGCCTCGGTCTGGGCGTTCTTCTCGTCGAAGGTGATGGTCAGCTTTCGCTCCTGCTGATTGCGGATGACGGTGAGGGTGGCGGTGTCGCCGGCCTTGTAGCCGGTGGACAGGGCGGCGGTGAGGGCGGAGGAGGAGTCGATGGCCGTGCTGTCGATGGCGACGATGATGTCGTTGACCTGGAGGCCCGCCTTCTGGGCGCAGGAGCCCTCGGCCACATAGGACACGGCGGCGCCGGCGGAGATGCCGTACCGCTGGGCCTCCGAAGACACGTTGGACACCTGGATGCCCAGGTAGGGCTTGCCGGTGACATAGCCGTGGGCGATGAGGTCGGAGAGGATGGCCTTCACGTCGTTGATGGGCAGGACGAAGCCCAGGCCCTCGGCGGTGACGCCGGAGGAGGATTGGGTGTATTTGGCGGTGGTGATGCCGATCACGTTGCCGTAGCTGTCAAAGAGGGGGCCGCCGGAGTTGCCCGGGTTGATGGCACAGTTGGTCTGGAACACGTTGAGGGTGGTGGAGACCTGCCGGCCGTTCTGGTCGGTGCTGGTGGTGGTGATAAGCCGGTCCAGGGCGGAAATCAGGCCGTCGGTGAGGGAGTAGGTCAGTTCGCCCAGGGGGTTGCCGATGGCGTAGACCTTCTCGCCCACCACCAGCTTGGAGCTGTCCCCCAGGGTGACGGGGGTGAGGTCGTCGGCGTCGATTTTGACAACGGCCACGTCGTTGTCCTTCTCCCCGCCGATGAGCTTGGCATCGTACTTGTCGCCGTTGGCGAAGGAGACCTCGATGGTAACCGCGCCGGTGTCGTCCTCGGCCGCCTCCTCAATGACGTGGTAGTTGGTGGCGATGTAGCCGTCCTGACTGAGGACAAAGCCGGAGCCCGAGGCGGCGGAGGTGGTGGTCTGCCCCCAGATGTTCTGGGTGGTGTTCACCGTGATGCCCACGCAGGAGGCCAGATTGGCGGCGTAGAGCTGTTCCGGCGACATGGGCTGTCCGCTGTTGGAGTTGAGAATGGTCTCCACCTGAGGGCGGTCCCCCTCGTAGAGGGTGGTGGAGTGGTCGGGGGCCATCGGCGCGGGTTGGGGGGAGAAGCGCTGGTAGAGATATGCCCCACCCACTCCGGCGGAGCCGCCCGCCAGGGTGCAGGCCAGCACCAGGGCCACCACCTTGGCCGCGCCGTTCTTCTTCCGCCTGGGAGGCTTCATGCCGCCGGTGGAGAGGGGGGTGTTGGGCATAACGGGCTCCGGGTCCACATAGCCGCCAAGGCCGCCGCGGTAACCGTCGTTTTCGCTGTTGTAGAAGTTGAATTCACTCATGATACAAACGCTCCTTTCAAAGCGGGATATTTCAGGTGTGCCCTGGAACTGTGGCTATCATAACCCTAAAATATGAAAAAAGCATGAAGAAAAACGAATAAGTTTTTGAACTTTGCAGGGGGAAATAGAGAGAAATTATGAACGGGGGCGGATATCATCCGTCCGCAGGGAACCGGGCGCATCCGATGCGCCCCTACAGGGGCCGCTCGCTCAGAATGGCGGCGATATCCCTTGCGGCGGCCTCCAGGTCCAGGCGGGCGCCCCGGAACATGCCCATCCCCGCCAGATTGAGGACCACCAGCAGCACCACCGGGCCGAAGACCATCCCCAGCACCCCGGCCAGCTTCATGCCCACATAGATGGACACCAGGGACAGAATGGGGGACAGTCCGGTCTGATCCCCCACAAACTTGGGCTCCATTACCCGGCGGAACAGGGCGATCACCCCCCAGATGGCCATGAGCTCCACGGCGGCGGTAAAGTCCCCGGTGAACAGGGCCACGAAGGCCCAGGGCACCATCACGGTGCCCGCCCCGATGATGGGGATGAAGTCCATCACCGCCAGCCCCAGGGACAGCAGCAGGCCATAGGGCTGCCGGATAAGGAAGAAGCCGGCAAGCAGAATGAAAAACACCCCCACCGACAGCAGAAATTCCGCCTTCACATATCCCCCGAAGGCCCCCAGGGCGGTGGTGCGCAGCTGGCCTAAAAAGCGGAGCAGGCCCTCGTCCAGGTGCTGGACATACCGGCTGCGGAGATAGGGGTAGTCCGCCGTGAGGAGGAAGGTGGCCATAATAAAGATGACCAGAGCCACCAGAAAGGCGGGCAGGCCCATGGCCCGCTCTCCGGCCTCCAGCCCCAGGTTGCCCAGGGCGGCGGGGGCCGCCTCGCTGAGCCACTGAAACAGGCTGTCCCCGGCGTTTTCCACGATTTCGTTGACTTGGGGGGGCACCAGGGTGAGCAGGCGGGCAAAGAGGGCCTCCAGCTGGTCCATCACCGCCTGGAGGCTGTCCAGCAGGCCGCCCCAGTTCTGAACCAGGGACACCAGCTGTCCGGCGGCGGCGTAGACCAGCAGGGCCAGCCCCCCGCCCAGGAGCCCGAAAATCAGGAAAAGCAGCAGGAGGGTGAGGACCTGCCGGTTCCAGCCCAGCAGCCTTTGCAGCTTCTTCACCAGAGGATTCAGGGCGGCGGCGGCAATGAGGGCCAGCAGGAAGGGGGCAAAGAGGGACAGCAGCGGCCGGCCGAACCGGGCGGCCAGCCACACCGCCAGGGCAGTCAGCCCCAGCCGGATGCCCAGCCGCAGCCACAGCGCCCCCCGCTGGGGCCAGGTGAGCTGTTTGTGTTCCATGAGGCGGACCTCCTTTGTATTCCTGCTGCAGCAGGGCGGGACGACCCCGGCCCGCGGAAGTGCGCGGCGCGCCCGGAGGCCGCGCACTGCACATATTTCTCACGGTTTACGGGCGGATCATATCCGCCCCTGCATAGCATACCACAATCCAGATGAATAATCTGTAAAATAACAAGGCCCGGCCGGGAAAAAACGGCCGGGCGGAATGAATTACGTGCGGTAGATTACGCCGACAAGGTTGGGCCCGGCGTTGATGGCGATCACGCCGCCGATGCGGTAGCACAGGGCGGGCTCCTCACCCAGCTCCCGGCGGCAGGCCTCCAGCAGCTTTTCGGACTGCTCGACGTTGCTGCCCTGGATCATCAGGTAGGGCGTGCCGGGCCGCCGCTCACTTTTGCAGAGCTCCACCAGCCGGGTCAGCACGGCCTTCTCCCCCCGGACCTTGGACAGAATCCTGGACTCGCCGTCGGTAAAGGTCATGACAGGCTTCAGCCCCAGGGCCTCCCCCACGAAGGCGGCAGCGGCCGACACCCGGCCCGACTTTTTGGCAAAGCGCAGGTCCAGCGGGGCGAAGATCACCCGGACATGGTCCACCCAGTCCTGGATAAAGTCCGCAACCTCCTGGGGGGCGGCCCCGCCGGCGGCCATTCTGGCCCCCTGGACCACCGCCCAGCCGTAGCCCATGGTGTAGTTCAGGGCGTCGATGATGTGGATGCGGAAGGTCCCCTCCGCCTCGGGGTGGTCCCGGTAGAAGTCGCCCCGGGCCTGGAAGGCATTGGAGCAGGTGGCGGAGCCCTTGGAGTTGATGGAGGTGTGAATCAGGTCGGTAAAGCCCGCCGCGTAGGCCGCCTCGAAGACCTCGGTAAACAGATAGGGGTTGAGCTGGGCATGGGTGGGAATCTGAGGGGCGGCCAGGAGCATGTCATAAAACTCCTCCGGGGTAAAGTCGAAGCCGTCGCTGTATTCCCGGTCCCCCATGGCGATGGGGAAGGGGAGCACCTGGATGTCCAGCTCCTCCCGCAGGGGGGCGGGGATGTCGGCGGCGGAGTCGGTGGTAAATTTAATGCGAGCCATAGCGGGGCCCTCCTTACGTTACTCGTTGGTGCAGATCAAGGCAATTATGGCAGAAAATGGACGGCTTGTCAAATTAAAATACCATTAAGGCCGCTTTCGTTTCAGCTTCTTCCGGGTGCCGTCGGGGTACTGGACGCAGGTGCTGTCCAGCTGGGCGGTGAGGCTGGCCCGGACGGCGGCTACATACTCCTGCCGCAGGGCGTCCCGCTCGGCGGTCTCCGCGGGGGTGAGCCCCTCCGGGCCCTTGGCCTTGCGGGCCAGCTCGTTGATGCGGTCGATCTTCTTCTGTTCCATTATACATACCTCTCTATTACCAGCATAGTCCGTCCCTTTTTGGACTGCCCCGGGACCTCCTTCACCACGCATTTGCCCAGGCCCCGGCAGGTGAGCACATCCCCCTCCGCCACCGGCCGGTCGGCCTTCAGGCACTCCCGATGGTTGAGGGACACCTTTCCCGAAGCAATGAGGGCGGCGGCCCTGCCCCGGGAAAGGGAGAAGCCGGCGGCAGTCACCGCGTCCAGCCGGGGGGTGGCCACCGTGTCCCGGATGGTCTTTACCTGAGCGGGCCGGGGGGTGAGGCGGTCCAGGGGGATCTCCGACAGACTTACCTTATACCGCCCGGCCCCTTCCCACTGGGAGAGGAGGATGGGGGCGGCCTCCCGCAGGACGGCCACCTGGCATAGCCCTGGCCGGGGGAGGAGGATATCCCCCACCAGCTCCCGGGTGATGCCCAGCCCCATCAGGGAGCCCAGAATGTCCCGGTGGGTGAGGGAGGCGTCGGCGGGAAAAGTGCCCTGAAGGGCGGTGAGGGGGCCGTCCGGGTCGGCCAGGACGCTCTCCTCCTCCTGCCAGTCGGCTAGAAAAAGGCAGATGTTCCGCTCGCTGTCCGGGTATCCGCCCCAGAACAGGTGCCGGGGCCGGCCCCAGGCGTTGAGCAGGTCGGTCACGGAGGCCTGTTCCCCCGGCGAGAGAAAGGGAGTGTGGGCGGGGACGCCCCGGTTTTGGCTCAGCTCCAGCTTGTCCAGCACCCGGGCCAGCAGGATGCGCTCCGCCCCGTCCCGGGCGCAGCGGTCCAGCAGCTCTTTTTTGGTCATGGCGGTCCCCTCCTTATGGTGTCAAAACAAAAATGAAAGGGGCCCTCCATGACGAAAGACCCCCTCGTAGCACAATAGAAAGAGCCAAACGCAGCCCCAGGACGGGACAACTATCAGCTCTGTCTTAATTGTACACGAGATATGATATGCTGTCAAGTCAAAAAGTATTTTGATTTTTAAAATTTACTACCCATGTAAAAGAAGCCATACTCCTTCTTCCGGGGCTGACCCGGCCATGTGTTGTTTTCCGTTCGAGAATAGATAATTTTAAACAGCTCTGCAATCCAAGCCTCAAAATCGGTTTCCGGGGACTTTTTATCCAGCTCATGTTCATAATAATGCCGAACAATTCCGGCAAATATATCGGCAATTTGTATGGCAGGGGTTAGACTTGAACTAACAAAAAGGGGCATTTCCAATATGCGATCAAAGGTTTTTCCCAGACGGGATTTAAAAAGGAAGCCAGTAAAGGCTTCAACAATTTTCTGGTCGTCGCGCTCGTTTGTTTCATCAAAAACAAAAATCGCTTTATCGTAATGGTGGTTTTCACAGAAAAATTCCACCTTCTTGAGCAAATGGTGATATTGTTTTGGCAATGTGTCGCCGTTCATAAGTAGGGGTTCTTTGGGCTGTGACATAATAATAGCAAATACCGTAATATTAAAGCTGCACACAGCAGAAACAAAGTCGTCCACAAAGGCCTTGTTGCGTGTCCGGTTTTTGGTAATCGTTTGTTCTCGAATCAAAGAGGTGGATTTTAGTTCATCCTGCCGGTTAAAGTGAGCATCTTTTATTTTGTAGATTTGATTGGTAATGTGCTTTACATCTCGCTCATGGATACATACACTAAGTAATATCGGATTTTTGGTACTATCATTTGGGTGGGGATGACCACTTTCGTCGATAAAAACCAGCATAATCCAGCCCTCCTTTTTACTAATTGTACCACACAAATGGTCATAAGGCAACCGAGAATAAGCTTTTAGGGAATTTTCTAGGGTTGACAAACCCCTTCCCGCCGCCTAGAATTGAAAAAACACAGCTTTTGCCCCTCCAAGGGGAGAGAGGAGGCCCCTATGGGAAAATTTGATGGTCTGCTGCTGGCCAGCGACTTTGACGACACACTGTACGGCCTGAACCTGCGCATCCCGGAGCGCAATCTGGAGGCCATCCGCTATTTTATCCGGGAGGGGGGCTATTTTGTCATGGCCACCGGCCGGGCGCACCGCACCTTTGCCCCCTATGCCCCGCTGGTCCCCATGAACGCCCCGGCGGTGCTGTCCAACGGGGCGGCCATCTACGATTTTCAGGCGGACAAAATGCTGGAGCAGACCCACCTGCCGGAGGCTGCCCCCCAGGACCTGGCCGGGCTGATGGAGGCCTTCCCCACCGTGTCCCTGGAGGTGTACCACGGGGAGGATATCTATGTCTGCCGCCCCAATCACATCACCTTTGCCCACCTGAAAAAGGTAAACTGCGATTACACCGAGTGCCCCGTGGCCGACATGCCCACCCCCTGGGTCAAAGCCCTGTTCCACGACGGACACGAGGTCCTGCTGGCTGTGCAGGAAAGCGTGCTGGCGGGGCTGGGGGACCGGTATGAGGCCATTTTCTCCAACCCCTGCTATCTGGAGTTTACCCGCAAGGGCAGCAACAAGGGCGGGATGGTGGCCCGGGTGGCCCAGCTGCTGGGGGTGGAGCCGGGGCACATCTACTGCGTGGGGGACAACCAGAACGATATCCCCATGCTGGAGCTGTCCGCCATTCCCTTCGCCCCCGCAAACTGCGCCCAGGAGGTCAGGGACTGGGGAGCCCGCATCCTCTGCCACTGCAACGACGGGGTCATCGGGGATATCGTGGATATTCTGGACGAGATGTATGGAAAAGACCGCCCTGTCACTTGACAAAGCGGCGCTGGATGGTATAATAAAAACAGAAGGGCGCTGTCGATAAGCGGCTAGCCCCCTATGCTTGTTTGCGAAGTAACCGCACAGTTGGAGCTGGGGCGGTTACTTCTTTTTACCCTGGATGAACAGGCCGCAAATACCAATGATAACCAGACACAATTGCAGCACTTCAGATGTACTCATTGGGCAGCCCCCCTTTCTAGAATCAGGGGGCAGAAGCGCCCCCTTTCGGGGGACTAACCACCTACCGTTATGACAACGCACCTTCCGTCCCCTCCGGCTGAGGGGCAAGTCTATTATAACACAATGACTTTTTTTGTCAAACAAAGCCGAAGGGCGTGTATTCCCTTCGGCTTTACACGTTGATTCTGCCGTGTTCCGCTTCGAAGGCGGCGACGTGGTGTTTGATAAGCTGCTCAATTTCCCGATTTACAGAGCGGACTTCCTGTTTTGCAATATATGTAATTTTTCTGTAAAGGGCTTGCTCTATGCGCAGTGTGAAACGCACCGGATGCTTTACCATGTGACCACCTCCAGCAATTGGCACTGTTTTGAGAACACTATGTAGGGGCGGACATTGTCCGCCCGCAGGCGCATATTATGCGCCTCTGCTGTGCTATTTTACCATTGCTGCGGAGCAAGCGGGAAGAATGACGCAATTGTGACGCAAACAATTTGCCCCCGGCGCGAGCCGGGGGCCTTGTCATGCTCACATATCCATCGCGTCGGCCAGGTGGTCCACGGCCTCGTTGACCCGCATGGCGGCCCGGTGGGCGGCCCGCTTGATCTGCCGGGTGGACGACGGCGTCATGGTGGCGCTCAGGGCCGCGCCGGCGGCCATGCCGGCCACCGCGCCCATCAGAAACACGCCGGCGCCGTGACAGCTGTAGGAGTTATTGCACATAATTTTCCCTCCCTTTCCCCGGAGAATTTGAAACTTCTCCGCAGCACATAGTATCCCCTGAAAATTTGAAAAACTCGTTGCTAAATCCTGTATCTTCCGCTATAATTTATAGTCAGAAAAGTCTGCGCCGGCGGGCGGAGAATCTTTCCAAATCGACCACATATGCGCGGAGGAGACATAATGAAGCTTTTAATCAAAAACGGACGGGTGGTCCATCCGGTAACGGGGACCGTTGTGCTTCAGGACATCCTGGCGGAAAACGGCCGCATCGTCCTGATGGAGCGGGGGCTGGACGGCGAGGCCGACCGGGTTGTTGACGCCGCCGGGCTGATGGTGGCCCCCGGCCTGGTGGATATGCACGTCCACCTGCGGGACCCCGGCCTTACCTATAAGGAGGACATCCTCACCGGCTGCGCCGCCGCCGCCCGGGGGGGCGTCACCTCGATGGCCTGCATGGCCAACACCAGCCCGGCGGTGGACTGCCCGGAGCAAGTGAAGTATGTGCTGGACCGGGCGAAAGCGGCCAACGGCGTGGGGGTCTACCCCATCGCCGCCCTGTCTCTGGGCCTGCGGGGGGAGGAGCCCACCGACGCCGAGGCACTGAAGGCGGCGGGGGCGGTGGCCCTGTCCGACGACGGCAACAACGTGGACAACGCCAACCTCATGCGGGATGTGCTCATCCGAGCCCGGCAGCTGGAGCTGCCTGTGCTGTGCCACTGTGAGGACACCTCCATGGTGGCCGGCCGGGCGGTGAACGAGGGCAGCGTCTCCCGCCACCTGTGGCTGGAGGGCCGGCCCGCTATCGCCGAGGAGATTATGGTCATGCGGGATGCCATGCTGGCCGAGGAGACCGGGGCCCGGGTCCATATCTGCCACGTGTCCACCGCCCGGAGCGTGGAAATCATCCGGAAGATGAAGAAGAAGGGGGTGCCCATCACCTGCGAGACCTGCCCCCAGTACTTCACCCTCACCGAGGATGAGGTGCTCACCCAGGGGGCCATGGCCCGGGTCAATCCGCCCCTGCGCACCAAGGCGGACGTTCACGGCATCATCACCGGGCTGAAGGACGGCACCATCGACGTGATCGCCACCGACCACGCCCCCCACTCCGCCGAGGAGAAGGCCCGCTCCCTCAGCCGGGCCCCCAGCGGCATGATCGGCCTGGAGACCAGCCTGGCCCTCACCCTCACCCAGCTGTACCACACAAAAAAGCTGGACCTGCCCGGTGTGTTCCGCCGCCTGTCCACCAACCCCGCCGATATCCTCCACCTGGCCCGGGGCCACATGTCCCCCGGGGCGGTGGCCGACCTGGTGGTCTTCAACCCCGACGAGGCCTGGACCATCGACCCGGAAAAATTCGCCTCCAAGGCCCGCAACACCCCCTTCGCCGGGCGGACCGTCAAGGGCCGGGTGAAATACACCATCGTCCGGGGCGAGGTCATCTATCAGGACGGGGTGTAACATAAAAGAAAGGAATGGTTCAAATGTCATTCGACGTTTTACAGGATAAGATCCGCGCCATGAAGAACCCCACCGTGGCCGGGCTGGACGCCCGCATCGAGTACGTGCCCGAGCACATCCGTCAGGCCGCCTTTGAGGAGCACGGGGTGGGCCTCAAGGGGGCCGCCGAGGCCATCTGGCAGTTTAATGTTGGGCTTATCGACGCCCTTTGCGACATTGTCCCCGCCGTAAAGCCCCAGGCGGCCTACTACGAAAACCTGGGCTGGCAGGGGATGGAGGTGCTGGAGCGCACCATAAAATACGCCAAAGAGAAGGGCCTTTTCGTCATTGCCGACATCAAGCGGGGGGACATCGGTTCCACCGCCGCCGCCTACGCCGAGGGGTGGCTGTCCGGGACGAAGATCGAGGGGGAGCAGTTCAAGAGCTTCGACGCCGACTGCGTCACCCTCAACGGCTACATGGGCTCCGACTCCATCAGGCCCTTCCTGGAGGCCGCAAAGGGGGAGGACAAGTGCGTCTTCGTGCTGGTGAAGACCTCCAACCCCGGCTCCGGGGTGCTCCAGGACATCCCTGCCGGAGACCGGACGGTCTATCAGGTGATGGGCGACCTGAACCAGCGCATCGCCACCGGTACCGAGGGCAAGTACGGCTACACCATGGCCGGGGCGGTTACCGGGGCCACCTACCCCTCCGACATCCGGGCACTGCGCAAGCGGCTGGAAAGCACTTTCTTCCTGGTGCCCGGCTACGGCGCCCAGGGGGGCACCGCCGACGATGTGCAGTACGCCTTTGACAAATACGGCCACGGGGCCATTGTAAATTCCTCCCGGGGCATCATGTGCGCCTGGCAGAAGACGGGCGGGGACGGCCGCGACTTCGCCGAAGCCGCCCGGAACGCCGCCATCGCCATGCGGGACGATATCCGGCAGTTTGTGACCATCGTTTAATCGAAAAAGGAGACCGTTATGGCGGAAGTCTGTATTTTCTGCGGCAAGGAGATCAAATTCTGGCAGACGGACCAGCTCACCTGCGGCGGTGTGCCGCAGAAGGTGTGCAGTAAGTGCGCAGAGAGATATATGAATCTGTCCCAGCGCCAGCGGGCTGTTCTGGCCCTGGAGACGGGCCGGGCGGAGGGCCGGGAGCGCATGGAGACCTTTTTGAAGGAGACGGAGGAGCAGCAGAAGCGGGACGAGGTCCGCCGGAGCTGTCAGGAGAAGACCCTGACGTGCTGCGGCCAGCGGATGACCAAGGTGGACGAGGTCAGCCTTGTCAGCCGGATGGGGTTTGTGCAGGACTATACCGACACACTGCTTATGTTCCGCTGCGGCTGCTGCGGCCAGGTGAAATTCTTTGACGCCTCCTTCCTGGAGTATGCCCCCTCCGAGGAGGAGACCACCCTCCCGCCCCAGCCCCCGGAGCCGGAACCGGAGCGCGTCACCTTCAAGCCGGGAAAAAAGCCGCCATGGGAGAGGTAGAACAGCTATGACGCGGACCAAAGACAGTCCCTGGACCTACTCCACCGCCACCGCCCTCCAGACGGGGCTGATGGTGAAGTGTCCGGCCTGCGGCGGGCCGGGGGCGGTGACGGCGGACCCGCAGGCCTTTCGCTTTAGATGCGAGCGCTGCCACCATGTGCTGGAAAAGCCCCGGGCCGCCTGCCGGCGCAAGGTGGAAAACCTCTGCCCGGGCTGCGGGCGGTACTACCGGGTCCACCTTCCCGAGGAGGCGGGCGGCTTCCCGGTGCTCCGGGTGGCCTGCCCCTACTGCGGCCACGAGCTGCCGGGCCGGGTGCAGCGGGTCCCCGGCGGGTGGTACTCCAGCTATGGGGATGTCCGGCGGGGCCGGGAGCCCTGGTTTGGCCTGGAGCTGTGGTTTTTGTCCAGTTTCCGGGGGAAGCCCGTCTGGGCGCTGAACCGGGAGCACCTGGCTTGGCTCGTCGGCTACCTCAGCGCCGGCCTGCGGGAGCGGCCCGCTGTGGGCTGCCTGGGCAGGATGCAGTCCGACCAGCTGCCCACCTTTATGAAGACGGCCAAGAACCGGGCCGGGATTTTGAAGTGCTTAAAGCGGATGCAGGAGAAATAGAAAGCGGTGAAACGATGAAAGTAGAGCGCAAGTGCAGAATTGTGGAGATGGACCGGCTGGACGCGGTCACCTTCTGGATGGTGCTGGAAGTGGGTAAGCTGGTGGAGGAGGACGGCCTGCGGGGCGGGCAGTTCCTGCACATCAAATGCGGCGACGGTCAGCTGCTCCGCCGGCCCATTTCGGTGGCCTACGCCGGGTGGGACGAGCCGGAGGACCTGGCCACCTTGATCTTCGAGGTCCGGGGGGAGGGCACCGAATGGCTGTCCCGGCGGAAGGTGGGGGACGAGCTGGATGTGATCGGCCCCCTGGGCAACGGCTTCGACGTGTCTCAGCCGGGGCGCTACCTCCTGGTGGGGGGCGGCATCGGTATCCCGCCCCTGATACAGTACGGGGAGTGCCTGGAGCAGCCCCGGACGGCGGTGCTGGGCTTCCGCACAAAGGACAAAGCCTTTCCTGCCATCACTAGCCGCTTTCAGGACCACTGTGAGCAGACCTATATCTGTACCGACGATGGGACGCTGGGCCGTCACGGCTTCGTGGACGCCCAGGTCCGGGACATACTGGAACAGGACAGCGGCTACACCGCTATTTTGGCCTGCGGGCCCAAGCCCATGCTGCGGAGCGTGGCCAAGGTGGCGGCTGAGTTCAACGTGCCCTGCCAGGTGTCTATGGAGGAGCGGATGGGCTGCGGAGTAGGGGCGTGTCTGGTGTGCGCCACCCCCATGAGGGACGGCACCGTCAAGCACGTGTGCAAGGACGGCCCGGTATTCAACGCGGAGGAGGTGGACTGGGATGCTTGATATGTCCGTCAAGCTGGCAGGCGTCACCCTGAAAAACCCGGTGGTGGTGGCCTCGGGCACCTTCGGCTTCGGCCGGGAGTACAGCCAGTTCTACGACCTGGGCGAGCTGGGGGGTATCTGCGCCAAGGGTCTCACCCTCCACCCCCGAAACGGCAATCCCGCCCCCCGCATCGCGGAGACCCCCATGGGTATCCTCAACTCGGTGGGGCTGGAAAACCCCGGCGTGGACGCCTTCATCGCCGGGGAACTGCCCTTCCTGCGGCAGTTTGATACGAAAGTGATCGCCAATATCTCCGGGAACACCCCCGAGGAGTACGGCGTGATGTGCGAAAAGCTGTCCGCCGCCGGGGTGGATATGATCGAGGTGAACATCTCCTGTCCCAACGTGAAGGCGGGGGGGCTGGCCTACGGCACCCGGCCCGAGCTGGCTGCCGAGGTGACAGAGGAAGCAAAAAAGCACGCCGGAGGCGTGCCTGTGATGGTGAAGCTGTCCCCCAACGTGACGGATATCACAGAGATTGCCAGGGCGGTGGAGGGGGCCGGGGCGGACGCCCTGTCCCTCATCAACACCATCCGGGGGATGCGCATTGACGTAAACACCCGCCGGCCCGTTTTGAAGATGAACACCGGGGGGCTGTCCGGCCCCGCCGTGCTGCCGGTGGCGGTGCGGATGGTGTGGGAGGTGTCCCAGGCGGTCTCCCTGCCCATCCTGGGCATGGGGGGCGTGTCCAAGGGGGAGGACGGGGCCCAGCTCATGCTGGCCGGGGCTTCCGCTGTGGCGGTGGGCACCGCCCTGTTTGCCGACCCCTTCGCCCCCATCAGCGTCCGGGACGGACTGGCCGATATTGCCGCAAAACAGGGGCTGGCCGCTGTGTCGGAGCTCACCGGAGGGGTGAAGCCCTGGTGATGCCGGGGCGTGTCCCGTTTGCAGCATTCCTGTAGGGGCGGACATTGTCCGCCCGCGGGCGCACACTGTGCGCCCTGACGTCATGTAGGGCAAGGGCTCTGCCCTTGCCTGATCAGACCGATGCCTCTGTGGAGCGGCAAGGGCAGAGCCCTTGCCCTACAGGCGGACCGTGAAAAAGGAAAGAAGGGTATCCCTATGCTGGAACACATCATCGAGCTGTGCCTGCCCACCATTATCTCCGCCTGTGAGCTGATGGGTATTTTCGTGGTGGCCGTTACCGCCCTGCACGCCTTTTGGCTGTATTGCGCGGGGATGGTGACCCGCAAGCCCCGGAACATCAAGTTTCAGCTGGCTGAGGGCCTGGCCACCAGTCTGGAGTTCAAAATGGCCGCCGAGATTTTAAAGACCGTGCTGGTCCGGGACCTGAACGAGCTGATGGTGCTGGGGGCGGTGATTCTCCTGCGGGCGCTGCTGTCCCTGCTCATCCACATCGAGATGAAGGGGGAGCACGCCGCCCCCCGGGAAAACAAAAGCGAGGAGTCCTGATATGACAACCATCTATCTGATCCGCCACGCCGAGGCGGAGGGCAATCTCTACCGCCGGGTCCACGGCTGGTACGACTCCCTGATTACCGAAAACGGCTACCGGCAGATCGCCGCTTTAGAGGAGCGTTTCCGGGATGTCCACATCGACGCGGTGTATTCCAGCGACCTGTTCCGCACCCGGACCACCGCCCGGGCCATCTATCGCTCCAAAAACCTGCCTCTGCGCACTGAGCCCGGCCTGCGGGAGCTGAACCTGGGGGAGTGGGAGGACCGGACCTTCGGAGCTGTGCGCCACAGCGACCCCCAGCAGATGGACCTGTTCAACCGCACCGACCCGGCCTGGGAGGTGGAGAAGGCGGAGACCTTTTTCCAGTTGGGGGACCGGCTGTATGAGACGGTGGGCCGTCTGGCAAGGCGGCATCCCGACCAGACCGTGGCGATGTTCAGCCACGGCATGGCCATCCGTCAGTTCCTGGGCAGGGTGAAAAATATCCCGCCGGAGGAGTGGCACGCCATGCCCCACGGGGATAACACGGCGGTGACCTGTCTCACCTTCGACGGAGAACGGTTTACCATTCAGTATGAGATGGACAACTCCCACCTGCCTGAGGACATCTCCACCCTGGCCCGCCAGTCCTGGTGGCGGAAGGACAAAAAGGCGGCGGCGGACGTGAACCTGGCCTGTAGAATGACCATCCATTCCTGGCCCCAGGATCAGGAGTTGTACCTGAAGCTGCGGCGGGAGGTCTGCCCCGGCGTGGAGGACGCGCTCCTCCTGGCCGAGGCGGAGGAGCTGTGGAACCGCTGGCCCTACGGCATGTGGAACATCAACATCTTCCACGCGGGGGAGCGGCCTATGGGCGTGATCCTCTATGACGACCGGTGCAACACAAAGAGAACGGGGTACATCAAATTTCTGTCCCTTCTTCCAGAGGACCGGGGCAGAGGGCTGGGAATCCAGCTCATTGGGGCGGCGGTGTCCATGCACCGCAACAGCGGCCGGGACCGGCTGCGCCTCCACTGCCCGGCGGACAACGACCGGGCCCGGCGGTTTTTTGAGAAGTATGGCTTTAAAAAGATCGGAGAGGGCCCGGAGGGGGACCTGCTGGAAAAATATATTGGGTTTGAGTGGTAGTGTTTACCCGCACAGCGCCCGGAAAATGGTCTCCCGGAGGCCCAGGCCTACGGCGTAATAGGCATAAGCTTCATAGCTGCTGCACTCCGTCAGGCGGCTGAGAAGCTGGTCGCAGAGCTCAAAACCGATTTGCTCCTGGACCTGGGACAGTACTTGCTCATACGCTGTTTTGGCGGAATGATAGCCGGGAATATCCTCACAGAGACAGGCGACAGCGTGGGAAACGTCTTCATTTCCCCAGAACATCTGGGCAAATAGTTCTTGCATAGTTGCCACTCCTCGTCTACAATACATTCGCAGTTTGCGAATGTAATTATACATCTACAAATTGCGAATGTCAAGGGGCGAAGGGAAAGAAAATGAAATTTCATGAACGTATCCGGCTGCTGAGAAAAGAACGGGATTTGACGCAGAAAGAAGTTGCTGCTGAATTGGGAATCGGCTTTCGGGCCTACCAGTGCTACGAGTTGCAGCAGCGGTCGCCTGATATGAAGGGCCTCATTGCCATTGCCGATTTCTTTGATGTCAGCCTGGATTACCTGGTGGGCCGCTCCGAGGAGCGGGAACGGCGGTGAAAATCCCGGGTGTGTCCTATTCGCAGCTTTCCTGTAGGGGCGGACATTGTCCGCCCGCGGGCGCACACTGTGCGCCCCTACAAAACGTACTAATTCTCCTAACTGTGATAAAATGTGCGGTAGGACACTCTCAAAATCCCTCTTGCATTGAGTGACACCAATGTGTTATAATAACCTTGGCGAAAGCCAAAACTGATAATCATTCCATGTATCCACCGCAAAAAGCGGCCCCCCGTGAGAGATGGGAGCTCTCCGGGGGGCCGCTTTTTGCGATGACAGGCTTACTGTTCCCTGCTATGTCTGTCAAGCCACTTGCTCACGCAGTGGGAGACTACGTTCGCTGCGACAGACACGATGAAACTGATAAGCATATCCATGTTTCCACCTCCTCCCGCTGCCGGTGTAGGTGGGGACAGCACCGCTATTATACCAAAATTCGACAGCCCCCGCAAGTGTCGCAAACGTGGTAAACGCGTGGTGAAAATGCCCCTTGCATATCCCGGGGCAAGTGTGTTATAATGACCTTGGCGAAAGCCAAAGCTGATGATGTAATTCATATTCCCACCGCTAAAAAGCGCCCCCAGAGAGATGGCTCCTCTCTGGGGGCGCTTTTGCTGTGACAGGCTCACTGTCCCTTACCGTGCTGGTCGAGCCATTTGCGCACATAGTGGCTGGCTATGTTTGCTGCAACAGACACGAAAAAGCTGATGATTGCGTCCATATTCCCACCTCCTCCTGCTGCCGGTGTAGGTGGGGACAGCACCGCCATTATACCAAAATCCGACAACGAGCACAACCCATGTTGACGGATTCCCCGGGGACTGCTATACTGGCAGTATTCCAAAAGAAAAGAGGGCAGATCATGCCTTTTGACCGCGATTTATTCCTCCCTGTAAGCCGGGACGACATGGCCCGCCGGGGGTGGGACTTTTACGACTTCCTCCTGATTACCGGCGACGCCTATGTGGATCACCCCTCCTTCGGCCCGGCCATCATCGGCCGGCTTCTGGAGGCCGAGGGCTACCGGGTGGCTGTCCTGGCTCAGCCGGACTGGCACAGCGCGGAGGCCTTCGCCTCCCTGGGCCGGCCCCGGCTGGGGGTGCTGATCGGAGCGGGGAACATCGACTCCATGGTGGCCCACTACACCGCCGCCAAAAAGCGCCGCCACGACGACGCCTACTCCCCCGGCCGCAAGGCCGGCCTGCGTCCCGACCACGCCACCGTGGTCTACTCCAACCGGGTGCGGGAGGCCTTTGGGGATATCCCCATCGTCATCGGCGGCCTGGAGGCCAGCCTGCGCCGCTTTGCCCACTACGACTACTGGGAGGACAAGGTGCGCCGCTCCGTCCTGTTCGATGCCCAGGCGGACATCCTCACCTATGGCATGGGGGAGACTGCCACTCTGGAGATCGCCGCCCGGCTGGCCTCGGGCACTCCTGTCTCGGAGATCACCGACGTGCGGGGCACCTGCGTCGTCGGCAAGTACCCCGGCCTGTGTGCCTATCCCAGAGTGGAGGTGCCCTCCTTTGAGGAGGTGTCCGCCTCCAAAACGGCCTACGCCCGGGCCAACATGGTGGAGTATCAGGAGCACGACGCGGTGTCCGGCAAGGCCATCATCCAGCGGCATGGGGACCGCTTTCTGATTGTCAATCCCCCCGCCTTCCCGCTGACCACCCAGGAGCTGGACCGGGTAGCTGAGCTGCCCTATGTTCGGGAGCCCCACCCCATGTATGACGACATGGGGGGCGTGCCTGCCATCGAGGAAGTGCGCTTCTCCGTCACCCACAACCGGGGGTGCTTTGGAGCGTGCAATTTCTGCTCCCTGGCCTTTCACCAGGGGCGGACCATCTCCTGCCGCAGCCACGAAAGCGTCATCCGGGAGGTGAAGCTGCTCACCCAGCACCCCGGCTTCAAGGGCTACATCCACGACGTAGGCGGGCCCTCGGCCACCTTCCGGAGGCCCTCCTGCGCCAAGCAGCTCAAGAGTGGCATGTGCCGGAACCGGGCCTGCCTGGCCCCGGAGCCCTGCCCCAACCTGGACGCCGACCACACCGATTACATGATGCTCCTGCGCAAGCTGCGGGAAATTCCCAAGGTAAAAAAGGTGTTTATCCGGTCGGGTATCCGGTTTGACTACCTTATGAAGGACCCCAGCGGGGAGTTCTTCACCGATTTGGTCCAGCACCACATCTCCGGCCAGCTGAAGGTGGCCCCGGAGCACTGTGTGGCCCACACCCTGGACTACATGGGCAAGCCCCACATCCAGGTCTATGAAAAATTCCGGGAGAAGTATTTCAAGCTGAACCGCCGTTACGGCAAGGACCAGTATCTGGTGCCTTATCTTATCTCCTCCCACCCGGGCTGCACCCTGGAGGACGCGGTGCAGCTGGCCGAGTGGCTGAACAAGCAGGGCCACATGCCCGAGCAGGTCCAGGACTTCTACCCCACCCCCGGCACCCTGGCCACCTGCATGTGGTACACCGGCATCGACCCCCGGACCATGAAGCTGGTGTTTGTGCCGAAAACGCCCCACGATAAGGCGCTCCAGCGGGCGCTGATGCAGTGGCGCAAGCCGCAAAACCGGAAGCTGGTGCTGGAGGCCCTCCGCAAAACCGGCCGGGAGGACCTGATCGGCTACGGCAAGCACTGTCTGGTAAAGCCGGACAGAGGCGGACAGCCTGTGGGGCGCGACGCCCCCGGTGCGCCGTCCTCCAGAAACCGGCCCGCAAGGGGTAAAAAAAACCAGGGCCGACACCAGGACCCGCATAGAGAAAAAAGAAAGCGCCAATCGTCCCGCCAAAAAAGCGGGCTGGGCGAAGGCAAAGAAAAAACGGTAAGAATTGACAAAACTCGACCGGTGCGTATATAATTAAAGTGCCCGCCAACCAGGCGGGACGAAGGTGCGTTGTCGTAACGGTAGACGGTTAGTCCCCCCGACAGGGGGCGCTTCTGCCCCCTGATTTTGAGAAAGGGGGGCTGCCCAGTGAGTACATCAGAGGTTCTGCAATTATGCTTGGTTATCATTGGCATTTGCAGCCTGTTCATCCAGGGTAAAAAGAAGTAACCGCCAAATCTGTCCCCACAGCCGGCGGTTGCTTCTTGCAACTAATTTAGGGGGCTAGCCGTTTGCTGACAGCGCCCTTCTGTATTTATTATAGCAGGCACTGTGCTTTTGTCAAGGGAAAAACGCGGGACGGGCGATTGCCCGTCCCGATTTGGTTAATAGCGCACGGCGCTGGAGTCAGGTTCCCAGCTGGGGGTGCCGGAGTAGCTGCCGTTTCCGGTGATATCCCGGGCGGCGTTGCCGATGCCACGGCCCACGTCGTCCAGCACGTCCTCGGTGCCCCGGACGATGTCCCGGGCGCCCCGGGTCAGATCCCGGGAGAGGGTGCTGCCGTCTCTGCCGTAGACCTGGCCGTTGGAGCCGGCGGTGTAACGGCCATCCTCAAAATAAGTGCGGCCATCATAGATGCGGCCGTTGTAGACAGACTGATTGTCGTAGCGCCGGGCGACCTGTCCGGCGGAGCCGGAGGTGGTCCCGGAGACGGCGCCCGAACCGGAGGTGGTCCCGGAGCCGGTGGTGTTGTTGGCGTTGGGGTCCCGATTGCTGCAGGCCGCCAGCGACCCCGTAAGAGCGAGGGCCAGGGCCAGAACCGCAATACTTTTTTTCATCCAAAAATCCTCCCGCTTGTTTTTTCACGGAAGTCCCATCCGCGGTCTAGTATGTGCCCATTTTACCGGGCTCAGTAAGGAAATGGGCGGGTAATTTGGATTTTTTGACCGCTTTTGACGGAAAAGCCCCGGGTGGTTTCGGTTTTTTTGGAAAAAACTTCGGCATAATCCCTTGCAATTTCCCCAACAGTGTGGTATAGTATAACCAGAAAGTAAGGTAGTATGGTGAGAGTGGGGTCGCGGCTCCGCTCTTTTTGATTGACAAAACCGGTTTGCAGGAGGAACATTATGGCAAAAGTGACCGACGCCGTGGCCGCCCTGGCCCTCCCCGTGGTGGAGGAGGCGGGCTGCACCCTGTGGGATGTGGAATATGTCAAGGAGGCGGGGACCTGGTTCCTCCGGGTCTACATCGACAAGGAGGGCGGCGTGTCCATCGACGACTGCGAGGCCGTCTCCCGGCCCCTGTCCGACCGGCTGGACCAGGCCGACCCCATCGAGGGCAGCTACACCTTTGAGGTCTCCTCCGCCGGGGCCGACCGGGCGCTGAAAAAGCCCGAGCACTTTGCCCGGTTCCAGGGGAGCGAGGTGGAGGTGAAGCTCTACCGCCCCCGGGAGGGCCGCAAGGAGTTTGTGGGCCTGCTCCGCAATTACGAGGACGGGGCCGTCACCCTGGAGATCGATGGCGCTCAGGTCCTGTTCACCAGGCAGGAGATCGCCCTGGTGCGGCTGTACCCCAGATTTTAAAGACGCCTCCGAAAAGCGTCCGAAATTCTTATACTGCATTTCAAATATAACGGACGCATCGTGATGCGTCCCTACCGTTCAGGAGGAAGAACACCGTGGCTAAGAGAGTGACAAAGAAGAATGTCAATACCAATGAGATGGACGGCAAGGAGTTTTTTGAGGCCATCCATCAGATCGAGCAGGAGAAGGGCATCAAGCCGGGCTACATGATGGAGAAGGTGACCCAGGCCCTGCTGTCCGCCTACCGCCGGGACCACGAGGGGGTGGGGGATAACCTGTTTGTGGAGGCCGACGAGTCCACCCATACCGTCCGCCTGTACCTGAAAAAGGAAATCGTGGAGGAGGTGGACAACCCCGCCACCGAGATCAGCCTGGAGGAGGCCCGGCGCTCCCTGCCCCGGGCCGAGCTGGGCGACACGGTGCGTATGGAGGTGAAGGCCCGAGCCTTCGGCCGCATCGCCGCCCAGACCGCCCGGCAGGTAATCATCCAGGGCATCCGGGAGGCGGAGCAGGGGATGATTTACGACGAATTTTCCACCAGGGAGCATGAGCTGCTTACCGGGCTGGTTACCCGCATCGACCCCCGGAACGGTTCGGTGTCCCTGCGGCTCCACGCCAACGACCAGTTTACCGACGCCTACTTGGGCACCAGCGAGCAGGTGAAGGGGGAGCGGTATGTGGAGGGCCAGCGGCTGAAGGTCTACGTGGTGGAGGTCCGCAAGGCCACCAAGGGCCCGCAGGTGCTTATCTCCCGCACCCACCCGGGCCTGGTAAAGCGGCTGTTTGAGCTGGAGGTTCCCGAGGTTTACGACGGCACGGTGGAGATCCGCTCGGTGGCCCGGGAGGCCGGCTCCCGCACCAAGATGGCTGTGCTGGCCACGGAGCCCAATGTGGACCCCATCGGCGCCTGCGTGGGCCCCCGGGGCCAGCGGGTGAACACCATCGTGGAGGAGCTGAAGGGGGAAAAGATCGACATTATCAAGTGGTCTGAGGACCCGGCGGAGTATATCGCCGCCGCCCTGTCCCCCGCCGACGTAATCAGCGTGGAGGAGTTGCCCGCTGTGGGCGACGCCAAGAGCTGCCGGGTGGTGGTCCCCGATGACCAGCTGTCCCTGGCCATCGGCAAGGAGGGCCAGAACGCCCGCCTGGCCGCCAAGCTCACCGGCTATAAAATCGACATCAAGCCCGCCTCCGCCCCCCTGGAGCCCATTGAGGACCTGATCGCCCAGGCCGAGGCCGACGCCGCCGAGGCAGCCCTGGAGGCCGCCATGGCCGAGGCGGAGGAGAACGGGGAGATTCCGGAGGACTAAAGCGTAGGGCGGGACGACCCGGCCCGCCGTCCCCATTGATAAATCGTTTCCGAATCATGCGGCGCGCCGGGTCGTCGCGCCCTACAAAATACCACCCTTACGAGAAGGAGAGAGGACCTTGCCCAAGAAGATACCCATGCGGCAGTGTGTTGGCTGCCGGGAAATGAAGGAGAAAAAATCGCTGATCCGGGTGGTAAAGTCCCCGGAGGGCGAGGTATCCCTGGATTTCAAGGGCAAGCTGCCCGGCCGGGGGGCCTACGTGTGCCCCGACCCCGCGTGTTTAAAGCGGGCCCGCAAGAGCAGGGCCCTGGAACGGGCCTTCTCCGCCCCCATGCCGGACGAGGTGTGGGAGGAGCTGGAGAAGCAGATGAAGGAGGTGCCCACGGATGCCCAATGACCCTATTCTCCACCTGCTGGGCCTGGCCAAAAAGGCCGGCCGGCTGGAGATCGGCGAGGAGCCGGTGGGGGCTGCCTGCCGGGCCCGTCAGGCCAGGCTGATCCTGCTGGCCGCCGACGCCGCCCCCAACACCTGCCGCCGGGCGGCCCACTTCGGCGAGGCTGGGAACATCCTCTGGCTGGAGACCCCCTTTAGCAAGGGGGAGCTGGGCTTTATTCTGGGCCGGTCCTCCTGCGCCATGGCCGCCCTCACCGACGCCGGCTTTTCCGCCGCCGTTGTGGAGAAGCTGGCCGCCCGGGACCCGGACAAATACGGCCCCGCAGCCGTTCAGTTGCGGACCAAGGCCGACCGGGTGCTCCAGCGGCAGAGAGAGCAGCGGCAGCACGAGAAAAACCTGCGGGACGGGAAGAAAAAGCCCTGGGCTCCGCCGCCCGGGCCGAAGGAGGAGGGGACGCCCCGCCGAGGCAGGCCCGATCCGGCCAAGAAGGCCCGGCCACCCCGGGCCCACCGCCGTCTTCAGGACGGCTCCCGGGCAGAGCGCCCCACATCCGCCAAGAGCGGCCCCGGCGGCCGCCGTCTTACCGGCAAGTTCCGTAAACCCTGAGAAACGAGGTGCATGCATCTATGATGATTAAATATCCCGTCCATAAGCTGGCCAAGGACTTTACCAAGAAGGGGAAGGCCCTGCCCTCCAAGGAGATCATGGACATCCTGACCCAGTACGGCCACCCCCCCAAGAACCACATGCAGCCCCTGACCGACCTGGAGCTGTCCATCGTCTTTGAGTATCTGACCCAGCACAACCAGATCGACTCCATTGAGCAGGTCTATGCCGACGTCTACCACGAGCCCGAGGCCAAAAAGAAGCCCGCGCCCAAGGCGGAGGGCCGTCCGGCCGCCCCCCAGGGGGAGAAGAAGGACCAGGCCAAGCCCGCCCAGGGCCAGAGCGCCCGGCCTGCGCCTCAGCCCCAGCAGCAGGGCAAGCCCGCGGTCCAGCAGCCGGCCAGCCGCGTCCCCGCCAAGAAGGTGGTGGACACCCGTGGCGGCCCGGCGGTGAACCTGGAGAAGTACGACGAGCGGTTGGAGAACTTCACCGACCAGCGCCGCCAGGACATGCGGGGGGGCAAGCAGAAGCTCCAGAAGCAGAACCAGCGGGGCCGCCAGCAGGGCGGACGGGGCCAGTCCTTCGGCAACAAGCGCCGCCAGGAGGAGCAGGACCGTATGCGCCGCCTCCAGCTGGAGATCGCCAAGAAGGCCCCAACCAAGGTGCTCATCCCCGACGAGATCGGCGTGGGCGAGCTGGCCTCCCGGATGAAGAAGACCGGGGCCGAGGTGGTGAAGTGCCTCATTAAAAACGGGGTTATGGCCTCCCTCTCCGACATCATCGACTTCGACACCGCCGCCATCATCGCCGAGGAGATGGGGTGCAAGGTGGAAAAAGAGGTGATTGTCACCATCGAGGAGCGCCTTATCGACACTGCCGAGGACAAGGAGGAGGACCTGGAGACCCGGGCTCCCGTGGTGGTGGTCATGGGCCACGTGGACCACGGCAAGACCTCCCTTCTGGACTATATCCGAAACGCCAACGTCACCGCCGGCGAGGCCGGCGGCATCACCCAGCACATCGGCGCCTACCAGGTGGATGTGAATGGCAGCACCGTCACCTTCCTGGACACCCCCGGCCACGAGGCCTTTACCGCTATGCGCGCCCGGGGTGCCATGATTACCGACGTGGCCATTCTGGTGGTGGCCGCCGACGACGGCATCATGCCCCAGACCGTGGAATCCATCAACCACGCCAAGGCGGCCAACATCCCCATCATCGTGGCCATTAACAAGATGGATAAGCCGGCGGCCAACCCCGACCGGATTATGCAGCAGCTCACCGAGTATGAGCTGGTCCCCGAGGACTGGGGCGGCGAGACCATTGTGTGCCCCATCTCCGCCAAGACGGGCATGGGCATCGAACGGCTGCTGGACATGGTGGTGCTCACCGCCGAGGTCCAGGAGCTGAAGGCCAACCCCAACCGTACCGCCCACGGCGCGGTGATCGAGGCCCGGCTGGACAAGGGCCGTGGCCCTGTGGCCACCCTGCTGGTACAGAACGGAACTCTGAAGCAGGGTGATGTGATTATTGCTGGCACCGCTGTGGGCCGTGTCCGGGCCATGACCGACGCCCGGGGCCAGAGGCTGGACGAGGCGGGCCCCTCCGTGCCGGTGGAGATTATCGGCATGGGCGAGGTGCCCGGCGCGGGCGACGACTTCCACGCCGTGGCCGACGAGCGCATGGCCCGTGAGCTGGTGGAGCAGCGCAAGCACGAGCAGAAGGCCAACCTGAACAGCTCGGTGGGCAAGGTCACGCTGGAGGACCTGTTTAGTCAGATCCAGGCCGGCGAGATGAAGAACCTCAACGTAATTGTCAAGGCCGACGTCCAGGGCTCTGCCGAGGCGGTGAAGGCCTCGCTGGAGAAGCTGACCAACGAGGAGGTCCGGGTGCGGGTGATTCACTGCGCCGTGGGCGCCATCAGCGAGAGCGACGTCATGCTGGCGGGCACCTCCGGGGCCATCATCGTGGGCTTCAACGTCCGCCCGGACAACAACGCCAAGGACTCCGCCGCCCGTATGGGGGTGGATATGCGGATGTACCGGGTCATTTACGACGCCATCAACGAGATTGAGGCGGCCATGAAGGGCATGCTGGCCCCCAAATTCCGGGAGGTGGACCTGGGCCGGGCCGAGGTGCGAAACGTCTTCCGCATCACCGGCGTGGGCATGGTGGCCGGCTGCTACGTGCTGGACGGCAAGATGCAGCGCAACGCCCAGATGCGCCTGCTGCGGGACAACATCGTCATCTACGACGGGGCCATTGCCTCCCTCCAGCGGTTCAAGGACAGCGTGAAGGAGGTCGCCGCCGGCTACGAGTGCGGCATCACCTTCGAGAAGTTCCAGGACATCAAGGAGGGTGACATCATCGAGGCCTTCCTGATGGAGCAGATTGAGGTGTAACCCATGGCTATGACGGATAGACAATTCAAGGGTTTTGTCTCCTTCGTAGTGGATGCCCTGCGCGATGTTCAAAGCGAGAAAGAGCCGATAAAGCAACAGGAAAAGCTGGAACGTATTATAAATAATTTGCGTAAGACGATAAAGGACTGAGCCAACGGGGCGGGCGTTTTCGCCCGCCTCGGTTTGCTTCTCTCCCGCCCCTGCGGAGCACCCCGGGGCTTTGGGTGGAGGGCTACACCTCCAGCGCCTTTATAATATCCGCCCGCAGGCCCAGACCCAGGGAGTAGTAGGCCTGGACCTCGTAGCCGGTGTAGCGGATAAGCTGGGCAAAGTACTGGTCGTAGAGGTCACGGCCGACAATTTTCCGGAGCTGTTCAGACAGATTGTCGTAGGCCTGTTTGGCCTCAGAAAAGCCGGGGAGGGTCTGACAGAGCCGGTTAGCGGCTTCGTCGATTTCAACGTTGCGCCACAGCAGTTCTGCAAGCAGGTCTTGCATTTTCATCACTCCTGGTCTAAAATATATCACGCTTATTGCGTGCTTTAATTATAGCACGCTTTGAGCGTGTGTCAAGAAGTAAAGGGAGAATTTATGAAATTTCACGAGCGTATGCGTTCTCTGCGAAAAGAGAAAGGTATGACACAGAAGGAAATGGCTGCTGAACTAGGCGTTGGATATCGGGCGTTGCAATGCTACGAATATAATGAACGTTACCCTGATGCGCTTGGGCTGGTTGCCATTGCCGACTATTTTGACATTAGTCTGGACTATCTCATGGGCCGGTCCGATGTGCGGGAGCGGCGGTAAACCCCCGTCCCGCCGCAGCGGCAAGCCTCCTTTTGAAAGGAGGTGCCCCAGTGCGCACACTGGGGCGGAGGATTGC
>CAJUFJ010000009.1 GCA_910585815.1 uncultured Oscillospiraceae bacterium
TGCCCTACCCCCGTTTCCTGCTGGGGGCCGACCTGACGCAGACCGCCAAGGTGCTGTACGCCGTCCTGCTGGACAGGTCGAACCTCTCCCGCGCCAACGGCTGGACGGACGAGGACGGAAATATCTTCGTAGTTTTTCCGCTCAATAAGCTGGCTGACATGGTGGACAAAGGCCCTTCAACAGTCAAGAATGCGCTGAACGAGTTGGAGGCGGCGGGACTGATCGAACGGCGGCGCTGTGGGAACGGGATGCCCAATCGCATCTATGTGAAACAGCCTGACAGCCAGGAAATTGACCGTCTGATGGACAGAAAACTGGCTACCAGACAGCCAGAAAGTTGGCCCTCTGATAGCCAAAAAGCTGGCCGTCAGATAGCCAGAAAATTGGCCCCTAATAAAATAAGTAATAGTAACTTGAAGAATAACTTGAGTGGAGTGAGTGAGAGCGCCCGCATTTTTGGCCGTTATGGGAATGTCTTTCTGACCGAGGCGGAGATTGCCGAGCTGCAAGCCGACTTCCCCTCTGTCTGGCAGGAGTACATTGAGAGATTGTCCGAGTACATGGCCTCCACTGGCAAGACCTACAAGAGCCACGCCGCTACTATCCGCCGTTGGGCCAAGGAGGACAGGCGAAAGGGCAAGGGCGTGTCTGACTATTCGTGCAAGGAGGGCGAGAGCCTATGAATGATTTTGACAGCATCATCAAGCGCATGACCGTGACCCGGCTGGAACCGGGGGACTACACCGGCGAGGATGGGCTTTTGTACTGCGGCAAGTGCCGCACCCCGAAACAATTCTGTATGGAGGCCCCGCCGTTGGAGGGCCGCTTGCTCCCCCACCCCTGCCGCTGTGAGCAGGAACGCCTTGACCGGGAGGCGGCGGAGCAGGAGGCCCGCCGTCACCGTCAGGCCGTGGCCGACTTGAAAGGCAAGGGATTTACCGACCCGGCTATGAAAGATTGGACGTTTGCCAACGACAACGGCAAATGCCCGCAGATGAAACACGCCCGGTTCTATGTCGAGAACTGGCCGACCATGCAGGCGGAGAACATCGGCTATCTGCTGTGGGGCGGTGTGGGAACCGGCAAAAGCTATTTCGCCGGTTGCATTGCCAACGCTCTGATGGAGCAGGAGGTAGCTGTCCGCATGACAAACTTTGCGCTGATACTGAACGACCTGACCGCCAGCTTTGAGGGACGCAATGAGTACATAAGCCGCCTGTGCCGCGCCCCGCTGCTTATCCTTGACGACTTCGGCATGGAGCGCGGGACGGAGTACGGTTTAGAGCAGGTCTACAACGTGATTGACAGCCGCTACCGCAGCCGCAGGCCGCTGATCGTCACCACCAACCTGTCCCTCCAGGACTTGCAACACCCCCAGGACACCGCCCATGCCCGTATCTATGACCGTCTGTTGGAAATGTGCGCCCCTATCCGTTTTTCGGGAGAGAACTTCCGCAGGGCAACGGCGCAGGACAAGCTGGCACGTTTGAAAAATTTGATGGAACCGCCCGACCTCTCCCCTGCCGCAGATGACTAGTGGACAGGCAATTTCGCATAGGCTGTTGTGAAAGGCTGGGTGATGTTATTTGCAAACACAGGAGCTGTGCAAAAGCATTTTCAAGGATGGCTCCACTGAAACGACAAAAGAAAAATTTACACATAAGCTGACCGAGTTGATCAATCAGCTGGAAAAGGAAAAACAGGCCATAGCCCAAAAATAATGTGACAAGCTGTTTTCTGTATGCTATACTGTAAGCAGGAAACAGCTTGTCCTATCTCTAAGGAGATATGAACATGAAAGCAGCGATTTACTGCCGCTTATCCGAAGAAGATAGAAACAAGCAATTTGAAACCGACGACAGCAACAGCATCCAGAACCAAAAGGCCATGCTGCTGCAATACGCGATGGAACAGGGGTGGGAAGTTTATAACCTTTACAGTGATGATGATTACACAGGTTCAGACCGCAGGCGGCCCGAATTTAACCGCTTGCTGGAGGACGCAAAGGCCCATCGGTTTGACATCGTTCTTTGCAAGACCCAATCCCGCTTTACCCGTGAGCTGGAGCTGGTAGAAAAGTACATCCACGGCCTGTTCCCTATCTGGGGCATCCGCTTTGTCAGTATCGTGGACAACGCCGACACCGCCAACAAGGGCAACAAGAAGTCACGGCAGATCAACGGGCTGGTGAACGAGTGGTATCTGGAGGATATGTCGGAGAACATCCGAAGCGTCCTCACCAACCGGAGGCAGAACGGCTTCCACATCGGTGCCTTTGCCCTCTACGGCTACCAAAAAGACCCCGACCAGAAAGGCCACCTGATTATTGACGAGGAGGCCGCCGCCGTTGTCCGGGAGGTGTTCACCCTCTTTTCTCAGGGCTACGGCAAGACGGCTATCGCCCGGATGCTCAATGACCGGGGCATCCCCAACCCCACCGAGTACAAGCGGCTCCACGGTTTGCGCTACCAGCAGCCCAAGCGGAAAAACAGCACTCTCTGGAAGTATTTCGCCATCTCCGATATGCTCACCAACGAAATCTATATTGGGAACATGGTGCAGGGCAAGTATGGGAGCGTGTCCTACAAGACCAAGCAGAACAAGCCCCGCCCTCAAAGCGAGTGGTATCGTGTGGAGGGAACCCACGAGGCCATCATCGACCGCCCCCTCTGGAACCGGGTACAGTCCATGATCGCAGAGCGGGCCAAGCCCTTTGACTGCGGCACTGTGGGCCTGTTCGCCCGGAAAGCGATCTGCGCCAACTGCGGCTACACCATGCGTTCCTCCAAAAATCGCGGGCGGCATTACCTCCAATGCTCCAACCGCCATGTGGCAAAGGACGCCTGTATCGGCTCCTTCATTTCGGTGGAAAAGCTGGAGCGGATGGTCATTGACGAGCTGAACCGGCTGGTGGCGGCGTATTTGGACAAGGACGAGTTGGAGCGGAGCATTGAGTTCTGCGAAAGTCTGCAAGGCCAGAAAAGGCAGCTCCTGGACACCCTCTCCGCCTATGAGAAGAAGATTGCCGAGTACACCAAGGGCCTGCGGGATTTATACATGGATAAGGTCAAGGGTCTGCTCAACGACAGTGACTTCTCCGCCCTCTCCAAAGAGTTTTCCTCCGAGAAGTCCCGGCTGGAGCGTGTCCTGCTGGACGGTCAGCGTCAGCTTGCGGAATTGGAGGACAGGATTGCCGCGGGAGATAACCGAAAAGCCCTGGTGGAGCGGTATATAAACCTAGAACACTTGACACGTGAAATCGTAGAAATCCTCATCGACCACATCACTGTAGGCAAACGCATCCCTGGCACCCGTGACGTTCCCATTGAAATCCACTGGAATTTTTAAGGAGCATATAGACCCTATGCAACCCAAAGAAGAATTTGAGCAAACCATTCAATCCATCGACCAGGCGTTAGGTGAAATTGAGCGCACCCTGGAGCAAATGATGACCCTGGCCCAGCTGTCCGCCAGCGATTTGAACATAGACCGGGAGGTTCTGCAAAAGACACTGGAACGCCTCCAGCGCAAGATTGACCGCATCGCCGATACGATTTAGCGCCATTTTTCGCCGTTTTTTGCAATAATGTTGCACTTTCGTGATTGCACCAGAGCAGAAGGCCCGGCTCACCTACGATAACATCCTCCGCTTGTCCGACGACCCGGATGTAAACAACGTAATCCGCTTCCTGCGGGAGCGGGAGATTGTCCACTTCCAGCGGTTTGGCGAATGCATCCGCCTGTGCAAGGAAAAGATGGACACCCCCAACATCTACCTCAGCAACCCCGCTTTCGACAAAAAACAGCCCGGAAATACCCCCCGCGGCAGGTAATACAAAAACAGCGAGGAATGGGTCATAGTGGTCCATTCCTTGCTGCTTTTTATCTCTAAAATCCACGCGTCCCGCCCTACCCCTTTGCCAGCGGGATCACCCTCTGCACGCTCTGTTCCGCGCCGCAGGTCTGGATCACGGGGGAAATCTCCTGATAGGCCCCCGCCGCGTCCCCCGCGTCCGAGGGGAAAAAGACCCACTGCGTCATAAAGCTGTGCGCGTAATTACAGTGGATATTCCCCGTATATATCTGCACAACCGGGTCCTCTACCCGGCCGTCCGTCTGCCGGGCGCAGTCCTGCCGGAAGGACAGATAGCTCTGCCCGTCCTTGACGTAGATAATGTGGATGTTCAAATCCTCCTTGGGGATATCCAGCCGGGCGCTGCGCCCCGCATCTTTGTTGTAGGCGTTCTCCGCCTCCACCTTTTCAAAATAGAAGCGGTCCCGCTGTGCCGCCACAATGTCAGCCTCCATGTCCCGGTATTTTTCCGGGACCAGCACGTTCAGGGTGCAGTCCTCATACACAAATTGCCCGGTCACATCGGTTCCGTCGGCGGTTTGGATGGGGTTGTGGTTAAAATAGTTCCGGCTCACCCGGATGCACTGCCCGTTCGGGTCGATTTCCACCGGATATTGCAGGCCGTTCATGGTATACAGCGGCGTACCCTTCTCGTCCAGACTCTGATAATTGTAAAAGTCCGCCACAAAGGCCCCCGCCTTCTCCTCCAGCTCCGCCAGGAGCCGGGCGCTGCGTTCCGCAATTTCCAGATATTGCGCCGGGTCGTCCTCCCCTGTGTACTGCACCTGGGTTGTATAGAGGTTCCGATACTCCTCCCGGGGGGTGCCCTCCCCCGCCTCATGCCCTCTGCCGCAGGCGGTCAGGCTTGCCAGGCAGGCCAGCGCCAGCAGTCCGCTCAAATACTTTCTCATAATGTTCCTCCTTATCTCCCCGGCAGCGGAGGGGCCATGGTGCGGGTGTGGCGGATCTCCTCCCAGACGGTGGTTTTTTTCCAGAAGCTGCACGCGGTGATGGGTAGCCAGGTGAGCAGGAACAGCCAGTAGGCGGCCAGGCCCTTCCACAGGCGGCGGTCCCACTTGCCCTCCAGGGTAATCACAAGCCCGGCGGCGGCGGTGGCGGTGAGCGCGGCCCAGGCCAGATTGCCGAGGGCGCCCGCCAGCCCCAGAAGCAGGGCCTGAAGGGGGGTCCGCCCTCCCAGGGCGGCGGAGAGGGCCGTACACGCCAGTCCCGCCAGGGCGGCCAGCTGGTAGGCGGGCAGGAGCAGGGTCGCCTCGAAGTCAAAGAGGGACAGCCGGGGCCGGTCGGCCTGGGCCTCGTTCAGGGCGGGCAGGTAGCGCTGGGCCACCTGCAGGGTGCCGCTGGACCAGCGGCGGCGCTGGGTGAGGGACTGTTCCCAGGTGAGGGGCTGCTCGTCGTAGGTAACCGCCCTGGGCACATAGGCCACCCGCTCCCCCGCCAGCACGGCCTGGGCAGTGATCTCCAGGTCCTCACTGATGGTCTCGGTATGCCAGCCGCCCAAGCGGTCCAGCAGCGCCTGGGTCACCATAAAGCCGGTGCCCCCGATCATGGCGGACACCCCCAGCCCCGCCTTGCCCCCGTTGTGAAAGCGGTCCATCATCCAGTAGTAGATGGAGGAGCAGCCGGACACGGCGGTGTCGTAGGGATTCTTGCTGTCCCGGTAGCCCTGGGCCGCTCTGGCCCCGGCCATCCGGGCGTTGTTCATCTCCGCCAGAAAGCGGGGGTCCACCACGTTGTCCGCGTCGAAGACCAGCCAGGCATCGTACCGCCGGCCCCGAAGCCGGTTGTAGGCGAAGCGGAGGACCTCTCCCTTGCTTTTCACCGGCGCCGTACACTCCAGCACCCTGGCCCCGAAGTTCCGGGCCGCCAGCGCGGTGTTGTCGGTGCAGTTGTTGGGGACGACCCAGATATCGTACAGGTCAGAGGGGTAATCCTGGGTGAGCAGGCTGTTGATCAGGGGGCCGATCACCAGCTCCTCATTCCGGGCGGCAATCAAAATCGCAAACCGGGTCCGGGCCGGGTGAAAGCCGTAATCGGCGGGCCGCCTCACGCTGGCCAGGCCGGAGACCAGATACCACAGCCCCCATAACGTCATCAAAACTCCCATAGTGCCCGTCAGGGCCAGTGCGGCAGGAAACAGCCAATCCATATCCCGCTCCTCCTCTCGTTTGTTCTGTCCCCAAGGATAGCAGGCCTTTTTTAAGGACAGCGCGGGATTCTGATTAAGATTTCATGAAGGTTTCCTTAATGTGCCAGCCTGCGACCAAAATTTACACATTCTTCATTTGACAAAAATGACGAAATCAGCTATACTATATTTAGTCATTATGTCAGGTTCTTCCACTTCAGGTACACAGACATACGGATTTTTGTGGGCCGGTCGTAAGCTTGGCCCCCTTTTCATTTCCGGGAGAGCCTGTAACCCGGCGCGAAAGCGCCCCGGAAAAGGAGGTAACATTGCTTCAATTCGATCACGTCAGTCTCACCTACGGAACCCAGAAGATTCTCCGCGATATCTCATTTGAAATTCAGGAGGGGCAGTTCGCCGTCTTCATCGGCCCCTCCGGCTGCGGCAAAACCACCACCCTGAAGATGATTAACCGCCTGATTCAGCCCGACAGCGGCCGCATCTGCCTGAACGGCCAGGATATCGCCGCCATCGACCGCTATGAGCTGCGGCGGCACACCGGCTATGTGATTCAGCAGATCGGCCTGTTTCCCAACATGACGGTGGCCCAAAACATCTGCGTGGTGCCCAAGCTGCTGAAATGGCCCAGGGACAAGTGCGACCAGATTGTCCATGACCTGCTGGACATGGTGGAGCTGCCCTACGACCAGTACGCCCACAAGTACCCCGGTGAGATGTCCGGAGGCCAGCAGCAGCGCATCGGCATCCTGCGGGCCCTGGCCGCCTCTCCCCCGGTGGTGCTGATGGATGAGCCCTTCAGCGCCCTGGACCCCATGACCCGCCGCTCCCTCCAGCTGGAGGTGAAGACCTTGCAGCAGAAGCTGAACAAGACCATCGTCTTCGTCACCCACGACATGGAGGAGGCCCTGGACCTGGCCGACGTCATTGTCTTTATGAACCAGGGGGAGATTGTCCAGATCGCCCCGCCGGAGGAGATGCTGGAAAACCCCGCCACCGACCAGATTCGGGAGTTTTTGGGCAAGCACCAGGCCGGCCCCGACCCCGCCGGGCTGACGGTGGACCAGTTTATGCGCACCGGCATCATCACTGTAAAGGAAAACCGGGGCGTCAACGAGTGCGTCAGCCGGATGCAGCACCACAACGTGGACACCCTCCTGGTGGTGGACGAGCAGCGCCGGTACCAGGGCACCGTGTCCATCGCCGACATCCGCCTCACCGGTCACGTGGTGAAGACCATCGGCCCCCTGGTGCGGTGCACCACCCCCACCGTCCACGTGGGGGACAACGCCAGGGAGTGCTTCGAGCAGCTCATCTCCAGCGGCTTCCCCTACCTGGTGGTGCTGAAGGAGGACGAGACGGTGGCGGGCATCGTCACCAAGACCAGCATGGCCTCCGCCATGGCGGAACAGCTGTGGGGGTGATGGAATGAATGAGCTTCTTCTCTCCATCCTCCGGGCCGCCGCCGTCCACACCGGCTACACCCTGGTGTGCGTGGCCGTGGGCTTTGTGCTGGGGCTGTTTCTGGGCATCGGGCTGTCCCGGCTGCCCACCCTGTCCCGGTATCTGATTCCCCTGCTGTCCATTTTGAACACCGTGCCCGGCATTGTCTTCATCGGCGTGCTGTACATCTTCACCGGCATGACCCCCGCCACGGTGATCATCGCCCTGTCCATCTACGCCATGTTCCCGGTGCTGAAAAACACCGTCACCGGCCTGAACGGGGTGGACCGGCAGTATAAGGAGGCCGCCCGGGGCTGCGGCATGAACCACTACCAGCGCCTGGTCCAGGTGGAGCTGCCCCTGGCCATGCCCACCATCATCGGCGGGCTGCGGCTGTCCGCCGTCTACACCGTCAGCTGGACGGTGCTGGCCGCCATGATCGGCCTGGGCGGCCTGGGCGACTTCGTCTACCAGGGGGTCAGCTCCAACAACAACGCCCTGATCCTCCAGGGGGCCATCCCCGCCGCCATTCTGGCCCTGGTGCTGGGCGGGCTGGTGGACGCCCTGCAAAAGCGGGTGGTCCCCAGGGGCCTGCGGAAAGGCGGGGCGGGCACATGAGTATTTCCATGATCTGGGACCACCTGTCCCTGGTGCTGTCCGCCCTGATTCTGGCCGTGGCCGCCGGGGTGCCCCTGGGGCTGCTGGCCTACCTCTCCCCCGGCGTCGGCAAGGCCCTGCTGTGGGTGGTGGACCTGATTCAGACCATCCCCGCCCTGGCCCTGCTGGGCGTGATTATGGTCATCACCGGGCCGGGTTCCCCCACCGCCATGATCGGCCTGGCCCTCTACTCCCTGCTGCCCATCGCCCGGAACACCGCCCTGGGCCTGTCCCAGGTGCCCGGCCACCTGAAGGAGGCCGCCGCCGGCATGGGCATGAGCCCCGCCTACCGCCTGCTCCATGTGGACGTCCCCCTGGCCGCCCCCATGCTGGTCACCGGCATCCGTATTGCCGCCGTCAACGCCATCGGCACCGCCGTCTTCGCCTCCTTTGTGGGGGGCGGCGGACTGGGCGGGCTGTTCTACACCGCCATCCGCCAGCAGGACATGGCCATGATTCTGGGGGGCACCGCCATCCTTATGGCCATGGCCCTGGTGCTGGACGCCGGACTGGGCTGGGTGGAGCGGCGGATGTCGGGCGGCCGCAGCAGGCTGCCCCTCCCCGTGAAGGCGGCGGGCGGCGCGGTTCTGGTCCTGGCCAGCATAGCCCTGGTGGTCACCACCCTCCTGCCCAGCCGCACCGAGGGCCGGCTCACCCTCTACGACGGGGACTACTCCGAGGTGAAGCTGATGCACGCCATGGTGGAGCTGCTGGTGGAGGACAAAACCGACCTGGACGTGGTCATTCTGGACCAAATGACCCAGGTGAACAACCACAACGAGCTGAAGGGGTCCAGCCCCAGCTGCGACCTGATGTTCAGCTACGACGGCACGGTGCTCACCACCTTCCTGGGGCTGGACACCGCGGATATCCCCGCGGGTGAGACCCTCTACGACTTTGCCAACCGGGCGGTTCAGGAGCGGGAGGGCCTGCGGCTGCTGGGCAAGGTGGGGCTGAACAACACCTATTCCATCGGCGTCACCCGGTCCGTCATCGACCGGTACGGCGCGGCCCGGGTCTCCGACCTGATCCCCGTGGCCGGGGAGCTGGATTTCGGCGCGGAACACGAGTTCTACACCGAGGAGGGCAGCATGAAATACCAGCCCTTTGTGGACTTCTACGGCCTGCGCTTCCGGTCCGCCAAACCGGTGGACGTGGTGCTGAAGTACAGCGCCGTGGAGAGTGGCGCCTTCGACGTGATGGTGGTCTACGCCACCGACGGCCTGAACAAACGGGCCGGCCTCACCATTCTGGAGGACGACCTGGGCTTTTTCCCCGAGTACTACGGGGCCTTCCTGGTGCGAGAGGACCTGTTTTCCGATTTCTACGACACCGCCCCCAACCTGGAGCAGGTACTGGAGCTGCTCACCGGCCAGGTGAGCAGTGAGGACATGGTGGAGCTGACCTACGCCGTGGACGTGGACGGCCGGGACGTGGTCCAGACGGCCCGGGAGTTCCTGATGAAAAAGGGGCTGCTGGGCGCATAGGACAGCCTCCCCCGCGCATACCCTGAACCAACAACATTTTGGAGGAATGGGTATGGAGACCAGAATCGCCGAGCTGCGGTATAAGGAGGTCATCAGCGTGGAGGACGGCGCCCGCTACGGCTACGTGGGGGACATGGAGGTGGACCTGGAGACCGGTCAGGTCCGGGCCCTGGTGGTCCCCGGCCGGCGGCGCTTCTTCGGCCTGCTGGGCCGGGAGGAGGATAAAGTGATCCCCTGGGGCGCGGTGAAGCGCTTCGGGGAGGACATCATCCTGGTGGAGCAGTAGACAATCCCCTTACCCTGGGCGGGATTGGGGAGAAAGTTGTACGTTTTCGTACACCGAAGACAACGTAACTGTAATAGATATAGATACTGAAATAGATACTGTCACTGCTATAGATACTGTGCCGCGCTGTGGGCGGCGTTGAGAGAGAGAAAGACCGCTCTGGATTTTTTCCGGAGCGGTCTTCTGCTCCCCCCAGGGGGAGCTTCTTTTTGTAGGGGCGGACATTGTCCGCCCGCGAATAAGGATACCTGTCTGTCAAAAACCTGCCACGCAAAAGAACGCGCCAAAGCCTTCCCCCTTCAAGGGGGAAGGTGGCACGGCCGAAGGCCGTGACGGATGAGGGTGCGCGGCTAGGTTATCGCCCCTTACCGTAAGAACTGCTTGCCCGCCCCGCCCCCTCATCCGCCCCCTTCGGGGGCACCTTCCCCCCGGAGGGTGGCAGGCTTGCCCCGCGGGGGACGAGGGGTTTTTCGCCTGCAAGGCTCCGTCTAAAACCGCCCTTCCTACAGCTCCACCAACCCGTCGGTGGCGAAAAACCACAGCACCTGCCGGTTGACGGGCTTACCCAGGATGGCGGACAGGGCCAGGCTGTAGGCGGCCAGCTGGGGGCGGTACTCCTCCGCCCGCTCCGCCTCCCCGCCGGGGTGCACCCGGTCGCTTTTGAAGTCCACCACCGTCACAGTGCCGTCCTCCCCCTCAAACCAGGCGTCGATGACCCCCTGGAGGAGGACCTCCTCCCCCTTCCCGTCCGGGAAGTAGTTCAGGGCGGAGTCCAGCACCGAGAATTTGAACTCCCGGCGGCACCGCTCCCCCGCCGCTGCCATGGCCCGGCCCAGGGGGCTGGTGAGAAAGGCGGACAGCCGCTCCGGCTCCACCGCCTCCCGCTGGGGCCGGGTGAGGAAGCCCGCCTGGGTGAGGCGGTCCAGCTCGGCGGCCACCGCCTGGGGGCTGCTGTCCCCGTCCAGAGGCAGGTACTGCATGGCCAGATGGAGGGCGGTCCCCCGCTGGGCGGGGGTGAGACCCCGCTCCTCCGCGATGAAGCTGGGCCGGGTGATGGGCTGGCCCGGACGGGCGGGCGGGGCGGCGTCCTCCGCCGCCTCCCGGTCCAGGGCGCGGCCCTTGATCTGGGTGGCGGTGAGCTTGGAGGGCAGGCCGGCCGCCGCCCTGTGGGGGTAGACCCAGGCCAGGCGGGCGGCCAGGCCGTCTTCCCCGGTCTCCTCCCGGGCCGGTTCAGTGTAAGGTGATTCCACTTCACAGCCTTCTCCCAGAGCGGCCCCGTTCACCCAGCGGATATCCCAGGCGGGGCCTGTGGGGCGGGGACCGCCCTCTGACGGAGCCGTCCAGTCCTCCCACACCGGCAGATCGGCCAGCACCCGGAGGGCGTCCCCCTCAGGCCGGGTGAGGGCGTGGAGGAGCACCCAGGCCCCCACACTCTGCTGCTGCTCCAGGGTCAGGGGCGAGATGGGCAGGCTCTCCCCCAGCCGGGCCAGGGCGTTGGCCCCCTCGGGCAGGGCCGCCGTGAGGATCAGCTTCTCCCGGGCCCGGGTCATGGCCACGTAGAGCAGGCGCAGCTCCTCGGCCAGCAGCTCCCGGTCCACCCGGCGGGCCACCGCCTGCCGGGCCAGGGTGGGGTACTCCACCATCCGCTGCCGGTCCAGCCCCCGGGGGCCCACCCCCAGCTCCGGGTGAAAGAGCATCGGCTGCATCAGGTTGTCCCGATTGATGCGGCGGGAGAGGCCGCACACCAGCACCACCGGCTTTTCCAGCCCCTTGGACCGGTGGATGGACAGGATGGTCACCCCTTCCCCCTCCCGGCGGCTGCCGGCGGAGGCCTTCGGCCGGGCTTCCGCCTCCCGCAGCCGGTCCAGCCGCAGGAGGAACTGGAACAGAGTGCGGCAGCCGCTGTCCTCCATCTGGCCGGCCAGGGCGTAGAGGGCCAGCAGGTTGCCCTGCCGCTCTCCGCCCCCCTCCATCGCGCCGAAAATCCCCAGCAGGTTGGTCTTCTCATACACGTGCCACATGAGCTGGCGGCAGGTGCGGTCCCCCGCGTCGAACCGCAGCGCCTCCAGACTGTCCAGAAAGTCCTGACATTCCCCGTCACCCCCCTGGGCGGCGCGGACCAGGGCCGTGTAAAAGTCTTCCCCTTTACAGTCCGCCCGCAGCAGGGCAAGCTTATCCCCGGAGAAGCCGTACACCGGGGATCGCAGGGCGGCAATGAGGGGCACGTCCTGCCGGGGGTTGTCCACAATCTGGAGGATGGCCAGGGCCACGTTTACCTCGGTGGTCTCGAAGAAGTCCCCCCCCTCGTCGGCGGTCCAGGGGATGCCCTCCTCGCTCAGGGCCTGGATGTAGTGGTGGAGCACCGGGCCGGGACTGCGCAGCAGGATCATCACGTCGGAGGGCCGCAGGGGGCGGAGCCCCTTCTTCTCCTCCACCATCAGGGGGGCGTCCAGCAGCTCCCCGATCCGCCGGGCCACAAACCGGGCCTCCAGCCTGTTTTTGTCGTCCTTCTCCCCCTCCTGCACCTTCAAAAAGGACAGGTCGATGGCGTCCAGCTCCAGGGCGTAGGGGTCGGGACCCCGGTAGGGGCGGCCTGCGGGGCCCGGGCCGCTCTCCCCCGCCGCCCCTTCCAGGCGGTCGGGCTCCGCCGGTAAAAATTCCTTTCCCGGCACCAGCGCCTGGTCGTCGGAGTAGTCCAGCTCGCCAAATTCCGTTGACATAATGCTGCGAAACAGGTCGTTGCACCCCTCCAGCACCTGGGGGCGGGAGCGGAAATTCCGGGACAGCACCCGCTTCCGGGGCTCCCCCTCCGCCGCCTGGTCCCCGTCGGGGAACCGGCGGTACTTGTCCAGAAAGATGGAGGGGTCGGCCAGGCGGAAGCGGTAGATGGACTGCTTCACGTCCCCCACCTGGAACAGCTTCCGCCCCCCGTCAGAGATGGCGTAAAAGATGGCGTTCTGCACCTGGTTGGTGTCCTGGTATTCGTCCACCAGCACCTCGGCATACCGGCTCCCCCAGTACTGGGCCAGCTCCGAGGGGCCGCCCGCCCCGTCGGTGAGCAGCTTTACGGCGAAATGCTCCAGGTCGGAGAAGTCCACCAGCCGCCGCCGGGCTTTTTCCTGGGAAAAGGCGGCCTGGAAGTCCAGCACCAGGTCCATCAGCGCCTCCACCACCGGGGCGGACAGGGCCAGCTCCTCCAGTTGGGCAGCGGTGTCTCCTGTGAAGGGCTCCGCCAGCCTGTCCAGCGTTGTCCCGCACCGCTTGCGGATGGCGGTCATCCGCTGCTTGGTCTGCTCCGCCCGCTCTGCCGCAAGGGGGCTGAGGGCCTGGGTCCGCTTCTTCTTCCGCCCGGCGTCCGGGAAGGGGATGGGCAGGCGGGCGCAGGCCCCGTCCCAGGTCGTCTCCCGGATGAAGTCCTCCACCCCCTCCAGCGTGGCCGTGAGGGGGGGCGCGTAGTTGATTTGCAGGAGCTCATCCTCCCGGCACAGCTCCAGCGCCTGGAGCAGGCGGTCCCGGCAGGCCCGGGCCTGGCGCCGGGCGTCCTCCAGCAGCAGGCCGCCCCACAGGGTCTGGCTCAGGTCGGATACCCCCTCCAGCGTCCAGAGCGCCTTCTGGCCCTTCAGCCACCGGACGGGGTCGGCGTGGCTCTGCACCTTGGTAAAGATGCCCGCCACAATCCGGGCCAGCCGGCTGTCGTCCCGGCCGGCGGACAGGGTGTCCACCAGCAGGGCAAAGGGGCTGTCCTCCGTCAGGCCCTCATAGCGCCGGTCCAGCACCTCCTCCAGAACCTGGGCCATGAGGACATTGTGCTCCCCCTCGTCGCACAGGCGGAAGTCCGGGTCCAGGTCCAGCAGGTGGCCGCTCTCCCGGAGGAGGGCGGAGCAGAAGGCGTGGATGGTGGAAATCTGCGCCTTGTAGACCAAGGTGGTCTGGCGGCGGAGGTGGCGGTCGTTGGGGGTCTCCGCCAGCCGGTCGGACAGCTCCTGGGCGATGCGCCCCCGCAGCTCGGCCGCCGCCGCCTTGGTGAAGGTGATTACCAGGAAGCGGTCGATGTCGATCCCCTCCTTGGTCACCCGGTCCAGCAGCCGCTCCACCAGCACCCGGGTCTTCCCCGACCCCGCCGCCGCCGATACCAGCAGCTCGCCGCCCCGGTCGTCTACGATTTTTCGTTGTTCGTCTGTTAAGGGAAAGGGCATGAGATACGCTCCTCTCGCGTTGAAATACTGCGTGTACAATGCGCACAGCAGTTGGGGCTTTGCTTCCTCTCTCCGGGACCGCTGGCGGGTACGTTATGTAGGGCAAGGGCTCTGCCCTTGCCTGGGGACAGTTTTTGCCTCTGTCAGGAGGCAAGGGCAGAGCCCTTGCCCTACACGCGTTCCCGGCAGCACACATCCTCCGTCCCCCGCAGGGAAAAGGCTCCTTTGGAAAGGAGCTGTCAGCCGTAAGGCTGACTGAGGATTGTATTTCGCCGCAGGCGAAATGTGCGAAGCAACTAAGATTTTGCAAACCTGGTTTACTTCGTATGTTTTGCTTCGCAAAACGCAATCCTCCGCCCCAGTGTGCGCACTGGGGCACCTCCTTTCAAAAGGAGGCTTTCGCGTACCCCACCGTTTACTCCGTCAACACACTTAAATACTTCTCGATGCGGATGCCGTTGTTCCGCTCGGCCACATCCTGCTCCAGGAAGATGAGCCGCTCCAGCAGGTCCACCGCCTTCTGCACCGCCTGGGGCAGAGACCGCCCGCCCAGCAGCTGGCCGGTGAGCAGGGAGGTGAAAATGTCCCCGGTGCCGGGAAAGTGGGCCTTGATGAAGCGGTAGGGGACGGTGAAGTATTCCCCTGTCCCGCCGTCGAAGCCCCAGACCACATGCCGGCCCCCCTCCTCCCGGCCGCTGGTGATCACCGCCGACCTGGGGCCCAGGGCCCGGAGCCCGTCCAGAATCCGGCGGGCCTGCGCCCCGGTCAGCAGCTCCTCCCCCTCGTACAGGCCGGTGAGAAACTCCGCTTCGGTGAGGTTGGGGACGATCACATCCGCCGCCCCCACAAACCGGCGCATGTTGTCCACCGTCTGCGGGGTGGAGCCGTTGTACAGCTTGCCCCCGTCCCCCATGATGGGGTCGGTGACCACCAGAAAGTCCGCCTTCCGCTGACTGTCAATGAAGGCCCGGAGCAGGTCCACCTGGGCCGCCGAGGCCAAAAAGCCGGTGGTGATGCAGTCAAACTGAAAGCCCAGGGTCTGCCAGACCCGGATGGTCTCCTCCATGTAGGCCGTGGTGTCCAGCACGGAGAATTTTCCGTAGTCGAAGTTGTTAGACACCAGGGCGGTGGGCAGGTTGTAGACGCTGTGGCCCATGTTGGACAGAATGGGCAGCATCCCCGCCAGCCCCATTTTGCCGTAGCCAGGCATGTCGCCAATTATGAGAATGTTTTTGGTGTGTTCCATTTAATGTTCCTCCTCAAGCTGCTCCCAAAATTCCTTCACGCTCACCCGGGCCAGCCAGCGTTTGCAGTCGCCGCCCCGGCCGGGCTCGAAGTGACAGGCAGCGGCGTAGTCGCAGAAGCGGCAGGCGTTCTTCTCCGGGCCCCGCCAGAAGGGGTCGGCGGCGATGCTGCCCCCGGCCAGCTCCCGGCAGATGTCCTCCAGCACCCGCTGGACGTGCCTGCCCAGCCTGCCCAGCTGCTCGGCGGAGGCCAGAGCCTCGCCGGTGATCTGCCCGGTGCTCTTGGTCACCCGCAGGGGCAGGAAGCGGTAGCCCCTTTCCCCCTGCCGCTCCATGGCGTCCAGCACCCGCCGGTCGTTCACCACCAGGCCGCTGCGCACCAGCTCCTTGTCCACCTTTTTCCGCAGTTCCTCGTCGCTCATGGCCCGGCTACCCCGGATCACCGCCTCCCGGGCGGGCAGGTAGAGCACCCCGGCCCCCTCCACCGGCAGGCCGTAGAGCTCTTGCCCGCGCTCCTCCAGCGTAAAGAGGTACAGCAGCATTTGCAGCCCCAGGCCGTTCCACACCTCGGTGAGGTCGAAGGACTTCCGCCCGGTTTTGTAGTCCACCACCCGCAGATTCAGCCGACCGCTGTCGTCCACCCAGCCGTCCACCCGGTCCACAAAGCCGGTGATGCTGATGGTGACGCCGTTACAGGTGAGCTCAACCGGTGGCAAGGGCAATTCCTTGTCACCCTTTTTGCTCCTGCCAAAGCCCAGCTCAAAGGAAATGGGCTTGAACTGGGAGGTGAGCAGCTCCTCGGCCACGTTGTCCACCACCGCCTGGACCGACCGGAGCAGCCGGCGGAACAGGTACTGGAATCGGGCGGACTGGCCCTCCAGGCCCCCCAGCTCCTCGGCCACATAGCGGTCCACCGCCTCCCTGGTCAGGCGGTGCAGCTCCTTTTTCCGGTCCCCCTCCATGCCGGGGAGGACCGTCTGGCTGAACATCTCGTCCTGAAGCACATGCTCCAGCACATAGTGGACAAAGGTGCCGTACTCAGGGGCTGTAAAGCCAGCTGGCTTGCGGGGCTCAGCCTCCAGGCCGTAGCGCATGAAGTAGGAGAAATGGCAGGATTTGTAATTGTCCATCCGGGAGGCGGACATGGCTACCCGTTTTCCGTACAGCCGGTCCACCGCCTGCCGGGACAGCCGGCCCCGTTCCCAGGCGGCGGCCCGGTCCAGCCGGGCCACCTGGCCCGCGTAGCCGGGGAGCTTCTCCAGCGCCCGGCGGGCGCTCCGGTCCCGCCCCGCCTGCTCCAGGGCAGGCAGGGGGGCCTCCAGGCGGAAGGAACCCCTGCAATCCTCCTCCCGCACCGGCTTCAAGTCGTGGAACAGCAGCCCCAGCCGGCCCACCAGGAAGCTGGGGCGGCGCTCCTCGCCGTCCGGCCCCTGGACGGGCCACGACACCGCCAGCCGCTGGCTGGGCCGGGCGCAGATCTGATAAATGGTTGTCATTTCACGATAAAGCAGGTCCCGCTGGGACTGGGCCAGCTCCAGGCCGTAGCCCGCCAGCAGGGCCCGATCGTCATCGGAGAGCAGGCCGGGGGCTGTCCCCACCTGGGGCAGGGACGCGTCGTCCGCCCCCAGGAGAAAGAGCACCTTCACCCGGTGTCCGGTCTGACGGGTGGTCTCCCCCGCCGTCACCCGGTCCAGGGAGACGGGGATGGTGCCCACGTCGTACTGGGACAGCACCAGCCGGAACAGCAGGGTAAATTCCTCCAGCTCCATGGGGGCGTCCCCCAGCAGCAGGGCGCACTGCTCCAGACCGCCGCAGAGGATGTCCCACAGCTGCCGGTACTCCTCCGCCAGGGCGGGCCGGTCCCGCCGCAAGAGGAGGTCCACCCGCTCCTTCAGCCGGTCGGGCAGGCCGATGTCCTCCAAAAAGGTGTAAAGGGAAACCGCCTGCCCCCGTCCCGTCCGGTCCTGATTCTTCCGCAGCCCCTCCAGAGGGGCGGCCACCCGCCGCCGGACGCCGTCCACCAGGGCCAGCAGGGCCCGGTCCTCCTCGGTCCACTTCATCCCGTAGCCCTTGGGGTGCCAGGTCCAGTCCTTGCCCTGGGTCCAGCGGCTGCCCCGGATGTCCCACTTCAGGACGTAGTTCTCCAGCAGGTCAACCTCCTCCTGGGACAGGCCGGTGAGGCCGGTCTTTAAGTAGCGGAAGACGTCGTCGTAGCGGTAGCCCCCCGCCACCGTCTCCAGGGCGGCGGTCACCAGGGCCAGCACCGGCTTTTCCAGAATGTCGGTCATGGCGGAGGAAAACACCGGAACCCCGTACCGTCCAAACACCGACTCCACCAGGTCCCGGTAGTCCCCATAACTCCGGGCCGCCACCCCGATGTCCCGGAAGCGGCAGCCCCCCTCCCGGACCAGCTGGAGGATGCGGGCGGCGGTCCACTCCACCTCGCTGCGGAGGGTGGAGGCCTGAAACAGCTCCACCGCCCCGCCGCAGGACACCGGCTCCGGCTCCCGCTGGGCGAACAGGGCCCGCTCCAGATGGACCAACGGCTCCGCCTTGCCGGAGGCCGGGGTGACAAGGTGTTCTACTTCACAGGAAATTCCCTCCCCCCGGGCCAGCCGGAGCAGGGCCCCGGCGGTGCGCCGGGCGGGGGAAAAAATGCCCTCCTCGTCCTCCTCCAGCCGGTCGCAGGTGAGGGTGACGGTCATGGAGTGGGCCTGGGCCATGAGCAGCCGCAGCAGCTCCCCCTGCTGGGGGGTGAAGTCGGTAAAGCCGTCCAGCCAGAAGTCCATCCCCTCCCCCCAGCGGCAGGTACGCAGCCTGTCCGCCGCCCGGGTGAGCCGGTCTCGGGGGTCCAGGGCGGTCTGGGCGGTGAGGGCCTCGTACTCCCCGAAGATAAGGCCCAGGTCCCGGAGCTTGTCCCCCTCGGGGCCGGCCGCCTCCTCCCCCGCCCGGACCAGCAGCTCAGGCAGGACCCGGCAGCTTTTCAGCTCGTCCGCCGTGGCCAGCAGGGAGGTGAGAAAGGCGGGCCGCCTGGAGGGCCGGCCGTAGACCTTCAGCTGGGAGGCCACCCCCTGCACCGCCCGGTACATCAGCAGCAGCCGCCCGCCGGGCTCCAGCTCCTCCTCTCCCAGGCCCCCGGCCCTCTGAAAAATCCGGTTGGCCAGGCGGCTGAAGGACAGCACCTCCGCCCGCAGGTTGATGGGAGGGCCGCCGGCGGCGCACAGGGCCCGCTCGGTCTCGTGGGACATCTGCTCCGGCACCAGCAGCACCTGGGGCCGCTCCCGGCTGGCCTCACACAGCCGGTTCAGCACGGCGGTGGTCTTGCCAGTTCCGGCCCGGCCTAATATCAGTTTGAACATGGGTGCCTCCTTTTCGCCACAAAAAGCGGGCCGTGCCGGTCATTGGCACGGCCCGATTGGCTGTCCTCAGTTGGGGCTGATGGTGTAGTTGGGGGCTTCCTTGGTGATGTAGATATCGTGGGGGTGGGACTCCTTCAGGCCGGCGGCGGTGATCTGCATAAACTGGGCCTTGGTGTGCAGCTCACCGATGTTGTGGCAGCCGGTGTAGCCCATGCCGGCCCGCAGGCCGCCCATCAGCTGGTAGATGGTCTCGCCCACTGCTCCCTTGTAGGGGACCCGGCCCTCCACGCCCTCGGGCACCAGCTTCTTGTTGGACTCCTGGAAGTAGCGGTCCTTAGAGCCCCGGTTCATGGCGGCCAGGGAGCCCATGCCCCGGTAGACCTTGAACTGGCGGCCCTGGAAAATCTCGGTGTCGCCGGGGGACTCCTCACAGCCGGCCAGCAGGGAGCCCAGCATGACCACGTCGCCGCCGGCGGCAATGGCCTTGGCGATGTCGCCGGAGAACTTCACGCCGCCGTCGGCCACAATGGGGATGTCGTACTCGGCGGCCACCTGGGCGGCGTCGTAGATGGCGGTGATCTGGGGCACGCCGATGCCGGCCACCACCCGGGTGGTGCAGATGGAGCCGGGGCCGATGCCGATTTTCACGCAGTCCGCCCCCGCCTCGATAAGGTCGCGGCAGCCGGCGGCGGTGGCCACGTTGCCGGCAATCAACTGCACGTCGGGGTACAGGGCCTTGATGCGCTTCACGGTCTCCAGCACGTTCTGGGTGTGGCCGTGGGCGGAGTCCAGGGTAAGCACGTCGGCCCCCGCGTCGGTGAGGGCGGCCACCCGGTCCAGCACGTCGGCGGTGGCGCCGATGGCGGCGCCCACCAGCAGGCGGCCCTTCTCGTCACGGGCGGAGTTGGGATAGACCTCCGCCTTCTCAATGTCCTTGATGGTGATAAGGCCCTTGAGCCGGCCCTCCTCGTCCACGATGGGCAGCTTCTCGATTTTGTGCTGGCGGAGAATCTCCTTGGCCTGGGCCAGGGTGGTGCCCTCGGGGGCGGTGACCAGATTCTCCTTGGTCATCACGTTGTCGATGAGCTGGTTCATGTCGGTTTCAAACTTCATGTCCCGGTTGGTGATAATGCCGATCAGCTTGCCATTGTCGCAGATGGGCACGCCGGAGATGCGGAACTTGGCCATCAGGTCGTCGGCCTCCTGGAGGGTGTGGCCGGGGGCCAGCCAGAAGGGGTTGGTGATAACGCCGTTCTCCGACCGCTTCACCATGTCCACCTGTTCGGCCTGCTGGCTGATGGACATATTTTTGTGGATGATGCCGATGCCGCCCTCCCGGGCGATGGCGATGGCCATGCGGTACTCGGTGACGGTGTCCATGGCCGCGCTCATGAGGGGGATGTTGAGATGTATTTTTTTTGTCAGCCGGGTGCGAAGGTCAATGTCGGCGGGCAGCACGTCGCTGGCCGCGGGGATCAACAGTACGTCGTCAAAGGTGAGACCCTGCTTTACAAACTTCTGGGCGGCGTCTTGATTCACCATAATTCCACGTCTCCTTTTCGATATTTTATCTATTGTACCTTGTGCCTTGGGGCTTGTCAAGGCGGATGTTTATCAACAGAACACAAATCAGTTGTAATTTGTTATAGATAACCACTATTTTTTAAAAACAACCACAATGTACTTTTTGCAGAATATTAGTCGCTTTTGTCTCCCCCACGTTGGAATGACTTTTTTTCCTTCCATACTTTATTTTTTCCATAGCGTTGGCCATGTGGCTTCACTATATGTTTGCGAGGAGACGCACGAGAGGATTTCTCTGGCCCTTCAGAAAGAGATTCATCAGAAAAATCATCTTCTTCAAAATCTTCTTCAGAATTTTCTTCCTCATAAGTAATTCCCTCGTCATCTTCATCGGTAGATGATGAGTAGTCACTACTACTTGACTTTCTCATAGCATATATTGCTATTGCTCCTTCTGCTACTGCTCCTATAATTTCTTTATGTTCAACAGTAAATTTTACAACCTCACTAGCCTTATCTTTTATCATTTGTGCGACTTTTTGGGCTTTAGGTACAGCTGTTTTTATTTTGGCAGATACATTACTTTTGTTCTTTATATGACTCGAAATAACGTCACTTTTTTTCACTCTATTATCAGATTTCTCTATACTTTCATTCACATCCTCAACATTACTGCCGATATGTACCATTGGATTACTCAATTTAATAATTTCGCAAGGTTCATACCTGTTTGAGCCAAAATCCTTTGTTTCCCCAGTGTATGGATTAAAGAAACCATTAGTCGGATTCTGAAAATTTCTGTTATGGGCAGAAAAATGTTCTGCCCTTGTAAGAAATTGAATGTTTCCAGAGTCGCCTTGATATTCTGGAAAGTTTTCTGCACTTTTCATATGATGGCCTTCAAAAGCCTTCCCATTATCATCATACGCTTTTCCTTTATCAAGAATATCCCGTTGCTGTTCAGGTGTCCAATCTCGAGTCCCTTTTCCCTCACGAACTAACTGTTGTTCATTTGACCATGCCGCTGCAATCGCTTTATTCGCTTGAGATGTTCGTCTTGACATAGAATCAGTCTCCTATTCCAAGTAACTCATAGAGGTCATTTAAAAAAGAGAAAAAGTCTGAATATACTTCATCGCTTTCGATTCTTCCAGCTTCGTGATTATAAATAGAAATTTGTTCTCCTGACTTTTTACATAATATTGGGTCACCAGAAGATAGTGCACCAATAACAATGTAGGTAGTATCAGGCCTGTCGTCATCATCTACGTTTATAAGTGGCTTATGTGCCACACCGTATAACTGGATTCCAGCAGGTAAGAAACATTCACCTCCATCTGTAAAAAGCAACCATTCTTTGAATTTCAATGGCAAATTAACTTCATGTTCTTTTTCAAATATCAGAATTTGTTCTTTTGTTGCCCTTTTCGGAAAATTCATTTTCCCTTGCTTTTTTAGTCGATTGACAATACTCCTTAACTCATTCGAAATCATAGATTTTACCCTTTCGAAAAAATGATTTATTGTTCTATATCAACCCAGCGTCTCCCCAAAATACAGCGCCGTCTCAAACCGGGGCTTGCCCTGCGCGTCGATGCCCCGGACAAACCGGCTGTCTCCCAGGCCGCTGGCCTGGATTGTGAGCACCTCGCCGGGGCGGCACTCGGCCAGGTAGCCGATGCGCAGCTCGGCCAGGTAGCAGTCCCGGGGCAGATTTTCCATCCCCACCGCGTCGCAGGCGAAGTCGGCGTAGCGGGTGTTGTTTACATGGCCGTTGAGGTCGGAGTCGCTGTACCGCATGGGGCGGCGCTCCACGTCCACCAAATCGCCGGGCTGGCGGAGCTTGGCCAGGGTCACCGACTTGCACAGCGCCCCGCCGCCGGTGCCCTCCAGCTCCGGGATGGCGCTCAGGCGCACCAGCTTGTGGCTGTTCACGTCGGCCAGCACCCAGGCGGACACCGACTCCCCCACCGGCTGGCCGTTGGCCAGGATGTCGTAGTCCCGGTACATGATGGCCCCCTTGCCGCCCCGGTGCCAGGTGCGTATGGTCAGCTTGTCCTCATACCCCATTGGCCGGGACAGCCGGTACCAGGACCGGGCCAGCATCCAAAAGACCCCGTACCGCTCCACCAGGGTTTCCCGGGAGAAGCCCCCGTCCTCCGCCGCCAGGGTGGCGGCGTTTTGCAGGTGGTTCAGCAGGGCGGACGCCTTGCACTGGCCCCGGCCGTCCACATCCAGGCCGTTTAAACGGATCTCGTACTCAAAAAACATGCTCATTTTTCCTTGCCTCGAATCAGTATTGAAGTTTTGCAGCACAGGTCGTCAATGTCGTCGGCGGTGGCGGCGGGAATGCGGTACTTGCCGCCGCAGTCCTGGCAGTACAGGTCCACCGAGCTGAAATGCACGTCGAAGGCCCATTTTTTGCTGCCGCAGGTACAGGAGACGCCCCCCCGGGCGGCGATGTCCCGCAGCTCGGCCAGAATCTCCTCCATGACGATCTCGTCCAGAAAGGCCCCGTTGTCGGCGGCGTCCTCTCCCAGCTTGTCCATTGCCTGCTCCAGCCGGGCGGTGGCGGCGTAGACCGGGCCCTCCTCCCCCACGTAGCAGCAGTCCAGCCCGGAGGCGGCGCAGGAGAAGGCCAGCGCCCTCTCCCGGATGAAAGCCCGGGAGGAGCAGGACACCGTGTGTTCCCGGCCGCAGAACAGGCAGGGCACCGTCAGCTGCACCCGGTTGGGCTTGAACTCCACCAGCAGCTCCGACTTGCCGCAGGGGCACTTGATGTGGGCCGGGGCCGCCGCCAGGGAGAACAGGTCCCGCTCCACAATCACCGACTGGGCGCAGTGAGGGCAGATGTAGGACAAAAACCGCTTTGTCTCTTGTACCATGTTGGGTCGCTCCTTTGGCGTTTTCTTATGGGGTATATTATAGCGCAGTTTTCCATAAAAAACAAGACGGCAAACCACCGTCCCCCGCAGGGCAAGGCCCCTTTTGAAAGGGGCTGTCAGCCGCAGGCTGACTGAGGATTGCGTTTTGCGAAGCAAAACATACGCAGTAAACCCAAGTTTGCAAAGCTTTGTTTGCTTCGCACATTTTGGCTTCGCCAAAATACAATCCTCCGCCCCAGTGTGCCCACTGGGGCACCTCCTTTCAAAAGGAGGCTTTTCCGCCTGCGGGCGGGACGGTGGAGATAAACATAAACGGCGGGCGACCTGTCCGGTCGTCCGCCGCGTGGGGGTTCGCTTATTCGCTGTAGGGCTTGCTGGTCTCGATGTACATGCCACGGTCCACGCTCCAGCCCACGTAGAAGTTCAGGGCCTTGCCCAGGTCGCGGAGCTTAAAGTAGTTGGAGCCGTTAATCTTATAGACCTCGGCGGTGATTTTCTCGCCGTTTACATAAATAGCGTCGTTGCTGGGGTCGGCGGTCTGGCTGCTGCCGGTTGCGGCTCCTGCCAGGTCGCCGGACTGCTTGTCATATCCCTGCCCGGTGGTGGCGGTGACGGCGTTCTTCGTGCCGTCGTAGCCTACGGCGAACTGCTTTTCCGTGCCGTTCAGCAGAGCGGCAACGTCGCGGATTTTGAAGTAGTTGCTGTCGCCGATCTTATACACCGTGGGGTTGGCCGCCGCGCCGTTGACCTCCAGTTTGTCGTTGGTGGGGGAGGCGGTGGTTCCGGCGGGCTGCTGGGGCTGGCTGGGCGTGGTGGGCTGGCCGGACTTGTCGGGACCAGGCGTCCCGAAAATATCGCTGTCAGGACCCGGGACACCCCTGTGCTTCGGCTCGATCTTCGCAAAGTCGCTCTCGCACATCCAGCAATAGCTATTCCCGCCAAAGCCGGGGACTAAAAGCATGTAGATAACCCCATCTTCGGCTGTTCCAGCAGGTTCTGCTGTCCGCGTCATGGTGGACATATCCCCGCCCTGGCTAATCGGTCCACTATCCATCCAAAACACACCCATCTCAGGGGAATACCCATAGACGTTCTCCGCAACTCCGTGCTGGACAGCATGCTCGCTGCGACCTATGCTCACAGTAGAGCCGTCCTCCACCACATAGACCGCAAAGAACGATTTTCCATCTCCCGAATCTAAATATTCGGTGCGCAGATAGCCGTCAAAGGTGATGTTTAACGGTTCCCCGGGAGCCGATGCGACGGTGGTACCGACTGCTGCAAATGCGGGGATGGCCATTGCCAGGGATAGTGCCAATGCCAAGGTCAGGGAAAACGCTTTTTTCAGTCTTCTCATGGTTTATACCTCTTTTCTCTTTTTGAGCACCTTAGCCTTTGCATTGCAAAGGCTAGAAGGGTACCCTTCTAGCCTTTGCATTGCAAAGGCTAGAAGGGTACCCTTCTGTGCTGTATTATAACATGGTTTTTCAAAAGCTGCAAGGATAAAAATGGAATCTGCCTGTCATTTGCTCCGCACCCGGTCCACTGCCCCGTGCCAGCCGGACAGCAGATTTTCCCGCCGCTCCCCCTCCATGGCGGGCTGGTAGAGCCGGTCCAGGGTCCAGCTGCCCCGGATATCCTCCAGATTTTTCCACACACCCGTGGCCAGCCCGGCCAGATACGCCGCCCCCAGGGCGGTGGTCTCCCGGATTTTCGGCCGGGACAGGGGCCGGTCCACCAGGTCCGCCTGGAACTGCATGAGGAAGTTGTTGGCCGAGGCCCCGCCGTCCACCCGCAGCTCCCGCAGGGGAATGCCGGCGTCCTCCTCCATGGCACGGAGCACGTCGGCGGTCTGGTAGGCGATGGACTCCAGGGCGGCCCGGATGATGTGGTTGCGCCCCGCCCCCCGGGTCAGGCCCAGAATGGCCCCCCGGGCGTTCATGTCCCAGTGGGGCGCGCCCAGCCCGGTGAAGGCGGGCACCACATACACCCCGGCGGTGTCGGCCACCTTGCCGGCGAAGTACTCGGTGTCGGAGGAGTCGGAAATGAGCCCCAGCTCGTCCCGCAGCCACTGGACCACCGCCCCGCCCACAAAGATGCTGCCCTCCAGGGCGTAGGTCACCCTGCCGTCCAGACCGGCGGCGATGGTGGTAATCAGGCCGTTTTTGCTGACAAAGGGGGTCTCCCCGGTGTTCATCAGCAGGAAACAGCCGGTGCCGTAGGTGTTTTTGGCCTCCCCCGGCGTGAAGCAGGTCTGTCCAAAGAGGGCGGCCTGCTGGTCGCCGGCGATGCCGGCGATGGGCACCTCCACCCCCTGGATGTTCACCGTCCCGTAGACCTCGCTGGAGGAGCGGACCTGGGGCAGCATGGACATGGGCACCCCCAGCCGTTGGCAGATGGTCTCGTCCCACCGCAGGCTGCGGATGTCGTACAGCATGGTGCGGCTGGCGTTGGTGTAGTCGGTGACGTGGACCGCCCCGCCGGTGAGCTTCCATATCAGCCAGCTGTCCACCGTGCCAAAGAGGAGTTTTTCCTCCTCCGCCCGCTCCCGGGCCCCGGGGACGTTGTCCAGAATCCAGCGTATCTTGGTGGCGGAGAAATAGGCGTCGATCAGCAGGCCGGTGCGGTCCTTCACATAGGCCACAAAGGCGGGGTCCTGTTTCAGCTCCTCACACAGCCCGGCGGTCCGGCGGCACTGCCACACAATGGCGTTGTACACCGGCTTGCCCGTGTCCCGGTCCCAGACGATGGCCGTCTCCCGCTGGTTGGTGATACCGATGCCCGCCAGCTCCCGCACGTCCACCCCGCTCTGGGCCAGCGTCTCCATGAGGACGCCGTACTGGCTGGACCAGATCTCCATAGGATCGTGCTCCACCCAGCCGGGCTTTGGGTAGAACTGGGTAAACTCCTTCTGGGCCATGCCCACCATGTTCTGCTCCCGGTCAAAGAGGATGCAGCGGCTGCTGGTGGTGCCCTGGTCCAGGGCGGCGATGTAGCGCTTTTCCATAAATGTTCCCCTTTTCTTTGGTTTTCCTTATTATACCGCCGTTCCGGGGAAAAAACAAGGATTGAAAAACGGCGGGCGACCTGTCCGGTCACCCGCCGCGTGGGGTTGCTTATTCGCTGTAGGGCTTGTTGGTCTCGATGTACATACCGCGGTCCGCGCTCCAGCCCACGTAGAAGTTCAGGGCCTTGCCCAGGTCGCGGAGCTTGAAGTAGTTGGAGCCGTTGATCTTGTAGACCTCGGCGGTGATTTTTTCGCCATTTACATAAATAGCGTCGTTACTGGGGTCGGCGGTCTGACTGCCGCCGGTGGCGGCCCCTGCCAGGTCGCCGGACTGCTTGTCATATCCCTGTCCGGTGGTGGCGGTGACGGCGTTCTTTGTGCCGTCGTAGCCCACGGCGAACTGCTTTTCCGTGCCGTTCAGCAGAGCGGCCACGTCTCGGATTTTGAAGTAGTTGCTGCCGTTAATCTTATACACGGTGGGGTTGGCGGCTGTGCCGTTGACCTCCAGTTTGTCATTGGTGGGAGAGGCCGTCTCCCCCGCCGGCTGCTGGGGCTGGGTTGGGGCAGTAGAGTCGTTGAACGTGACAGAAACTCCTAGACCAGTAATAACATTGTCCCAAAATTCTTTGAATTCATCAGTTATAATAATTCCCGGCCCAACACTGATTGAGATAGTGTCATTGCCAAAAATATAGTCAGTACCATCGACAATAAAGCCTGCGTAATCGAGACTACGAAAGCCTGCCTCCATGTGCCTCCCCCTAAGGGTCCCTGTTCCGGTATAACTAAGCGAACCGTTCGAATAAGCGGTAATGGTGAAACCCTCATAGTTTTCCGTATAAGATTCCACCGCAAAAGCGGAAATGGTTAGACCTAGGCACATTACCAGGGCTAGCACAAGGGAAAATACTTTTCTCAGTTTTCTCATAGTTTATACCCCTTTTCTCTTTTTGAGCACCTTAGCCTTTGCATTGCAAAGGCTAGAAGGGTACCCTTCTTCGCTTATCATACCACAGTCAGCCGACGATTGCAACTATGTTGTCAGCATGGTGTGAAAAAAGACCGCAGTTTTTTCTTGACCCTGCTGTCGAACCATGGTATATTTTTGTAGGGACGCTGTCCAATACAGGCGAGGCGGTTCAGCTACACCACCCGAAAGGGGGTGAGCGTATGCCAATCACAGTTACCTTTCACATCTTTGGTTGTACTGTGACCATACGTATAAAACGCTGAAAACCGCCACCCCGGAACGGTGACGGTTTTCTTGATTAAACCAAACCAAACGGGCTGAACCGTCTTGCGGACGGCGTCCCTTTATAGTTACTATACCACCGCCCCGACAATTTGTCAAGGCGGCTTTTTACCACGCCGCAACCGTCCCGTCGCACCGGGGCTCCGTGCCGCCGATGAGAAGGCCGTTTCCGGTGCGCCAGATGATCTGGCCCCGGCCCATGTTGATCCGGTCGTCGATGACCTCCACCTTGTGGCCCATAGCCGCCAGGGCTTCGGCAATCTCCGGGCCGGCCTCCCGTTCCAGTTGGATGTGCTTGTCTCCAATCCACTGCACCCGGGGAGCATCCAGGGCCTCCTGGGGGTTCATGTGGTAGTCGATGGTGTTCACCAGCACCTCCACATGCCCCTGGGGCTGCATAAAGGCCCCCATCACCCCGAAAGGCCCCACGGCCTCTCCGTCCTTCAGCAGGAAGCCGGGGATGATGGTGTGGTAGGACTTCTTCCCCCCCGCCAGGCAGTTGTCGCTGTTGGGGTCCAGGGAGAAGTTGGCCCCCCGGTTCTGGAAGGAGATGCCCGTCCCCGGCACAGCCACCCCCGCGCCGAAGGTGGTGTAGTTGCTCTGAATCCAGGACACCATATTGCCCTCAGCGTCGGCGGTACACAGGTAGATGGTGCCGCCGCAGGAGGGGTCCCCTGCCTGCGGGGTGAGGGCCTTATCCGTAATCAGCGCCCGGCGGCGGGCGGCGTACTCCTCCGACAGCATATCGGCCACTTTTGTTTTCATGTACCGGGGGTCGGCCACATAGGTTTTGGTGTCGGCAAAGGCCAGCTTGATGGCCTCCATGATTTTGTGGTAGGTGCCGGCGCTCTCCCGGTCCGGGGCCAGCGTCATGCCGTTGAGGATGTTCAGCGCCATCAGCACGGTGATGCCGTGGCCGTTGGGGGGAATCTCGCAGACGGTGTACCCCCGGTAGTCGGCGGTAATGGGCTCCACCCACGCCGGGCGGTAATTGCGGAAGTCGTCTTCCGTAAAATATCCTCCGGTCTCCCGGCTGAAGGAGACCATTTTTTCCATAAGAGGCCCCCGGTAGTAGCTCTCACAGTCGGTGGCGGCCAGCTCCTCCAGGGTGGCGGCGTACTCCTCCCACCGAAACAGGTCACCGGCGGCGTAGGGGGAGCCGTCCTCCTTCATGAAGGACTTCCACCAGTAGGCGTGGGGGGCGGGGTTCTCCTCCATGGCTTTTTTGATGCGCCGGCTGTCCCTGGCCCACTGGTGGGACACGTTCACCGGCACAGGCACCCCCTGCCGGGCGTAGGCGATGGCAGGGGCAAAGAGCTCGGTCAGCGGCTTGGAGCCAAAGCGGCGGTTCAGCTCCGCCCACCCGGCTGGGGCACCGGGGATCATGGTGGGCAGCCAGCCCGCTTTGGGCATCTCTGTAAAGCCTAATTCCCTTACAGCATCTGCACTGAGGGCCGCCGGGGCCACCCCGCTGGCGTTAAGGCCGTAAAGTGTTTTCGCTTTCTCCACCCACACCAGGGCGAAGGTGTCCGACCCCAGGCCGTTGCCGGTGGGCTCGAACAGGGGCATCCCCGCCGCCATGGCCACGGCGGCGTCCATGGCGTTGCCGCCCGCCTTCAGCACCCCCAGCCCCACCTGGGCCCCCAGGGGCACCGAGGTGCAGGCCATGCCGTTTTTGGCGTAGACAACATTGCGGCGGGAGGGGTATGTATACTTGCAGGGATCGTACTGTGGCATAATGGTCAGCTCCTTTTTTCTCTTTGATAGGGCCATTATACAGTACATCCGGCAAAAAGGCAACAAAAGGGACGCACCTGCCGGCGCGTCCTCTCCCATCGAGAGCATTTCAATTGCCAGAACGGTTTTTCTCAGCCAAAAAACCCATAAAATCCATGACCGTGCTGCGGTGCGCCGAAGACAAACTCCGATAAGTATTGCACAGCATCTTCAGCGAGTCCTCCTCCCGCAGGTCGGAGTAGCCCATCAGATAGTCCAAACTTACCTCAAACAGGTCTGCGATCCGTTTGAGAATAATTTCATCTCTTGGAAAGTGGTTCCCACTCTCGTAGAAACTAATCATTCGGGGGGATATATCAATCGCGCGCCCCAAAACAGCCTGGGTCATTTTTTTCTCCTGCCGCAGCTGGCGGAGCCTGTCGCTGAACATCACAAAAATCACCTCTGGCCTATTATGCCCTCGATGTGTTACAAAATCATGAATTTTCGTGAAGTTTGCCGAAAAAGTTTGATACGGCAGGATGGTTTCCGCATTTCGTGGTAGTTTTTAGTCAATTCACCTTAATCCAGGGATAAAACAGGCTAACAAGGCCTAAATTCTCCTCCCGGTGAAGCAAACGATAGAAACCAATTTGCTCCTCGTCGTTTCCTTCCGCCCAAAAGCTGCCGGGAACGCAGTAAATGTTGTCCCCATTCAGATTTACATAATACTCAAGCGCCACCGCTCCCGTCTCGTCCAGCCCATAGAGCCTGCAGCACGTCTCCCCCTTCAGCTCCGCCATTCCGCCGTCTGTCAGCGTGTAGGGCGTGGTTCCGTCCCGGATAAAATCCCGGTCCAGCTCCAGCTCCTCCAGCAGCTTGGCGCAGTAGGTGTGGGCAAAAGAGCCCTCATACAGCGTCCGGACGCCCGACGTATCAAAGTCTCCGTCCGCCGGTTGATAGCGGGTGAGCACCAGCCGCCCCTCCTTCATGGGCCGGCCGCACAGGACGATTTCACACTCCGGGGTCCAGGCCTGATACCACCGCTCCCGGGACAGCTCCTCCAGCAGGTCCCCCAGGGCGGCAATGGTGTCGCCCGCCCCGTAAAAGGGCAGGGTGATAAGGATGGTCCCGGAGGTCTCCCATTGCTCCAGCTCCAGCTCCCGGTCCATGCTGTCCACCCTGGGGATGTCGTGGTCCTTGGCAAAGTCCTTCAGCTCCCACAGCATCCGCATCTCCGGGTAATTGGTGGCATACCCCGCGTTTCCGTCGTTCCGCTCCCCGTCCGGCCCGGCCAGGAACATATCGCCCACGCTGTCCTCCGGGGCAAACACGTTGTTGTGGCGCTCCAGCTTGGTCTTGTTGTAGATGGACTGGAAGGGGATGCCAAAATCCTCCTCCATATAGGCGCAGACCTGCTCCCGGGGGTCCTTGGCGGGCAGGAGCTGTCCCAGGTCCGGCTCGGTCCGCAGCCAGCTCAGCACCAGAAGCAGCGCCGCCGCCAGCACAAAGCCCAGCATGGCCCGCAGTTCCTCTTTTCTGGTGACCGTTCTGCCGCGGGCCCGCTTTTCCGTGGTGCCCAACTTCACCACCTGCCAGAGCACCCAGCACACAAACCCCACACCCAGAATGCCCAGCGGGATGGTCAGCCCCAGCCCCCGGTCGTAACACACATAGGTGAAGGTGAAAAAGAACAGCAGCCAGAGCAGCAACAGATTCCGTTTTCCGTTGGGGCCCCGCCTGAAGGCCATCCCAATCAGCGCAACGGAGGAGGCAGCCACCAGCAGCGCGATCCCCAACAGTCCGCCAGCCCCAAAAAGTACCAGGGCCAGAGGGGTCAGAAGGACGCCGGCGATACACACCCCCAGCTTATGCAGCCTCTGCTGCCCCTTCTCCTGCTTCTCCGCCCCCCAGGCGGGCAGGAGCATCTGATACAGGGGATGCAGCTGGGGCATGGCCACCCCCTTGTCAAAGCCGTAGGCCAGAAACAGGGCCAGCCTGACCTCCCGGGGCAGGTCTCTGGCGCTGACGAAGTCCTCCAGGCCAAAGATCAGGTCCAGCTCCCCCTTGGACCGCCGGAACAGGGGGCTGGCGAAGAACTTTTCCCACTCCCCCAGGGGGGCCTGGGCGTTGTGGAGCATCTCCAGGGTGTGAAGAATGGTCTCGGTGCTCTGCCAGCGCGCCTCCTCCTGGGAGAATTGCTCCCGGCGCTCCCGGTCGTAGTTATTTTGCCGCTCCTGCCGCTGCCAGTACTCCCGCTTCTGCGTCCACTCCTGGGCCCTCTGGCGCTCCCGGGCCCAGGCGCGGACCTGGGCCTGAGCCCGGCGGCGCTGTTCGGCCCGGCGGCGGCGGGCCTCCGCCCGCTCTGCCTCCCCCTCGGCAAAAAGGCGTTCAAAGTCGAAGTCCTGCACCTCCTCCCGGGGCGGAGGGGGCGGCACCTCGTCCGACTGGAGCAGCTGGTCGAAGTCAAAGGTCTGTTCCTCCCCGTTTTGGGGCGGGCGGGGGTCCTCCTCCCCATCCTCCAGGAGCTGGCCAAAGTCAAATTCCTCCCGGGGCGGCTCCGGCTCCGGGGATGGCTCCGGGGGGCGGACGGGCTCCGGCTGAGCGGACCGCTCCCGGCGCTTCCGCTGGCGGGCCATGCGGCTGGCCGCCTGGTAGGCGGCGTGGAGGCTCTGAAAGCCCTCCGGGTCGTCCTCCGGGTGGGTGGTTTTCAGCTTTTCCGCATAGGCGTGGCGAATCTCCGGCAGGTCTGAGGGGCCGGGCAGGCCCAGCTGGCTCCAGGGCCAGCTCATGCGTCCTCCTCCTCATCCCCGGCCAGGGGGTCCAGGTCCAGGGGCGGCAGGTCGTCCAGGCCCACGTAGGCCTCCGCCTGGTCGAAGAAGGCGGCCGTCCGGCGGCTGGCCTTGGCGATGCGCAGGCTCTCCTGGGTGGACAGCTGGAGCTGATACCAGTCCAGAATCTGGGCCACCTGCTCCCGCATCTGGCCCACCGTCATGGCGTACAGCCGCTCCCCCCGGGCGATGAGGGTGCGGGGGCCCTCCTGGTCCCGGGGGTGCATTTTCAGGGCCTCCAGCTCCTTCAGGCGCTGCTCCACCTCCGCCTCGGTCATCCCCGAGCCCTGGAGGACCAGCCGGCCGCTCTGGCCGTCTCTGCCCACCACGTCCACCTCAAGAAGGCCGTTGATATCGTAGGTAAAGCGCACCCGGACATACTGCTCCCCCCGGGGCCCGGGAGGGACGGCGATCTCCAGGTGGCCCAGGTAGGTGTTGTCGTCGCAGTAGCGCTGCTCCCCCTGATACACCTTCACGTCGATGGCCCGCTGGTTGTCCCGGGCGGTGTAGTAGGTGCCCTCCTTGCTGGTGGGCAGCACGCTGTTGCGCTCGATGATGGGGGACATGAGGGCCTTGTCGGGCTGGGCCTCGTTGATGACGTTGATGCCCAGGGTGAAGGGGCACACGTCGGTGAGGACCAGCTCCTTCAAATCGCCGGCCCGGGCCTTCATGCCGGAGCAGATGCCCGCCCCCACAGCGATGGCGGTGTCCGGCCGGGCCCCGGCGGCGGGCTCCCGATTCAGGGCCCTGGCGATGTACCGGCGCACCGCCGGCATGTGGCTGGACCCCCCTACCATCACCAGCTCGTCCAGCTCCTCGGCCCCCACGCCGGCGTCCATAAACACCTTGCGCACCGGAACCAGCATCCGCTGGAACAGGACGCTGCTCTTGCGGATGACCCACTCGTGGGTGAGGGCCAGGGAGGCGGATATCTCCTCGTCAGACACCGCCATAATCACCGGCTCCTGGCCGGTAAGGGCCATTTTGCAGGTTTCGGCCTGGCGGATGAGGGTCTCCTGCCGCTGGCGGGACAGGCTGTCGAAGTTGAGATTACAGTCCTGGCAGAACCCCCGGGCGATGAGCTCGTCAAAATCCCGGCCCCCCAGGTAGTTGTCCCCGCTGACGGCGGTAACGCTGACCACGTTGTCAAACCGCTCCACCAGGGAGACGTCCAGGGTGCCGCCGCCGAAGTCGAAGACCAGGCAGACCTTGTCCTCGTCCCCCTCGCCGATGTGGCCGGCCACCGCGGCGGCGGAGGGCTCGTTCACCAGCCGCTCCACCGTCAGGCCGGCCAGAGCGCCCGCCCGCTTGGTGGCGGCGCGCTGGGCTTCAGCGAAATAGGCCGGGACGCTGACCACCGCCTCGTCCACCACCTCGCCCAGGTAGGCCTCGGCGTCCTCCCGCAGGCGGCGCAGGACAAAGGAGGACAGGTCCTCCGCCGTAAACACCCGGCCCCCCAGCTCATACTGGCGGCCGGTGCCCATGCTCCGCTTGAAGCCGGCGGCGGTACGCTCCGGGTGGGAGATCAGCCGGTCCCGGGCCGCAGCCCCCACCAGGATGGACCCGTCGTCGTCCACACTGACCACGCTGGGGGTGAGATACTCCCCCAGACCGTTGGGAATCAGCTCACTTTTTCCGTTGCGCCACACAGCCGCCAAACTGTTGGTGGTGCCCAGGTCGATACCGATGATGGCCATATTACGTTCACCCGCTCTCGCCGCCTCAGGGCGGTTTTTGTCTTCTACATTATAATGTGCTCCCGCAAAAAAATCAACAGGGACGCTGCGGCCTTTCACGTTTGTCTTATAAATTTAGGAAACCCACCGCATGCAGGGCAAGGGTTCTACCCTTGCCCTGCGCATCACGTCCGGGTACGCGTAAAAAAGCCTTCCCCCTTCAAGGGGGAAGGTGGCACGGCCGAAGGCCGTGACGGATGAGGGTGCGCGGCTAGGTTATCGCCCCTTACCGTAAGAACTGCTTGCCCGCCCCGCCCCCTCATCCGCCCCAGTGTGCCCACTGGGGCACCTTCCCCCCGGAGGGTGGAAGGCTTGCCCTGCGGGGGACGAGGGTTTTTATCCCCTTACGGGGATAGGCAGGGGTAGAACCCCTGCCCTACATGACGTACCGGCCAGGATTTCCAGAGGCGTTCCAAATTTATGAGACGGGCATAAGCCGTTCCTGTGGAAATATCCCGAGGTATGTGGTATACTGGAAGCAGCTTCAAAAAGGAGGTGTGCCTGTGGCGCTTGGTATTGCTATCATACTGCTAACTCCCTGCATCAGCGCGGTGCTGGCCTTCGTCTTTTTCCGGGAAAGCTGGCGGATGCGGAAACAGGGGCACAACATTCAAACCGTGGTATTTTTCCTGCTCGCCGCGGCCTGCACCGCCCTTGCCCTCTGGATGCTCCCCTTCTTCCCGGAGGCCATCCAGTTCCTGCGGCATCCTATTTATTAAAAGCTGTCCCCTGCCCGCAGGCAGGGGACATTCCTTTACAGAATAATACAGATCAGTCCGCCCGAACCCTCGTTGATAATCCGCTGGAGGGTCTCCCGCAGCTTGGTGCGGGCGTCCTCGGGCATGCGGTTGATTTTGGAGTTCAGGTCCTCGTTCACCAGCTCGTGGAGGGATTTTCCGAAGATGTTGGCCTCCCAGATACGGCTGGAGTCCCCCTCGTACTCCTGGAGGAGGTAGTTTATCATATCCTCGCTCTGCTTCTCCCCGCCTACAATGGGGGAGACCTCCGTCTCGATATCCGCCCGGATCATATGGATGGAGGGGGCGCTGGCCTTCAGCCGCACGCCGTACCGGCCCCCCTGCTTCATAATCTCCGGCTCCTCCAGCACCAGGGAGTCGATGGGGGGCACCACAATGCCGTAGCCCGTCTCCTCCACCTGTTGGAGGGCGTCGGCCACCTTATCGTAGGCCTTTTTCACCCCGGCCAGCTGGGTGAGCAGGGCCATCAGGTCGCCGTCGTCGCCAATCTCAAAGCCCGACTGCTGGGACAGGGTGTTATAGAACAGCCCACGGGGCAGCTCCAGGCAGGCGGCGGACACGCCGGTGCCCAGGTCGATGCCGGAGATGCGGGCGTCGCTGACCACCTCGCAGTCCCGGAAGGAGTTCACCGCGCTGTCCACATCCCGCACCCGGTGGAGCTGGGCAGTCCCCTCCCGGATGGCGGTGTACAGGGCGGATTTGATGGGGTGCTCCTGGGGCAGGGCGTCCACCCAGGGGGGCAGGAACAGGTCCAGCTCCTTCACCGGGAACTCGTAGAGAACGCTCTTTAAAATGGCGTTGATCTCCTCCTGGTCCAGCTCCAGGCAGTTGGCCGCCACACAGGTCACGTCGTACCGCTGGGCGATGTCGGAGCGGATAGCCCGAGCCCGCTCGGAAGCGGGGTTGGCCGAGTTGAGCAGCACCACAAAGGGCTTGCCCAGCTCCTTCAGCTCAGAGATCACCCGCTCCTCCGCCTCCAGGTAGTCCTCCCGGGGGATATCGGTGATGGTGCCGTCGGTGGTGACCACCACGCCGATGGTGGAGTGCTCTGAAATCACCTTCCGGGTGCCGATCTCCGCCGCCTCGGTCATGGGTATCTCGTGCTCAAACCAGGGGGTGGTCACCATTCGCTGGTTCTCCCCCTCCAGCTGGCCCACCGCGCCGTCTACCATGTATCCCACGCAGTCGATCATCCGCATCTGGAAGGCCGCGCCGCCGTCCACCTGGACGGCCACCGCCTCCTCGGGGACAAATTTGGGCTCCGCCGTCATGATGGTGCGGCCCGAGCCGCTCTGGGGCAGCTCGTCACGGGCCCGCTCCCGGCGGTAGACGTTTTCGATGTTGGGAATCACCAGCGTCTCCATAAAACGCTTGATAAAGGTGGATTTTCCTGTCCGGACCGGCCCCACGACGCCGATGTAGATATCGCCCTCGGTACGGAGCGCAATATCCTCATAGATTTTGCGATCTTCCACTGCAATTCCTCCTTCGGCCATGAGACCGGTAGTGTTCCTTACAGTGTATGAGACAGGCTGGGGATTATGACTGAGAAAACGCCGGCCCTCAGCGTTTCCCCGCCGTCCCCCGTTTTTTCCCGAAGCAGGCCTCGCACAGCCGCCCCCGGTGGTGGAGGGGCAGGGCCTTTCCGCACATGGCGCAGAAGCGGATATTGTTCCGCAGCCGGTGGAGCAGAATCTCGTTGATCTCGTCGGCCACCCGCTCCCGGAGCTCATAGAGCCTGTCCTCGTCCACCGGACAGTCGAAGGCCCGGGCGAAGGAGTAGTAGAGGTCCAGCTTTTTATAGAACAGCTCCAGCTCGGGCAGGGTAGGCTCCTCCTCGGGCAGGCCGGGCTGGTCCACCGCCTCCCCCTGCTGCCAGCGGCGGAGGAGCTGGAAAAACAGGTCCCGCAGGGCCTCCTCCGTCTCGTCAAAGGGGATGTTGGCCGCCCGCAGCTCCTGCTCCCGGGTGAGGACAAAGCCCATCTCCCGCAGCTTGGTGATGATGGTGATATACCGGGTGACATCCAGCTTGCGGTAGGGCTCCACCGTGGGCATCCGGTTCCACTGGGTGAGCACCTCCAGCAGGTCGAAGTCCACCTGGAGCACCAGGTCGGAGAAGCCGGCCACGGCGTACTCCAGCGGCGGGATCACCGCCTCCAGCCCCGCCCGGATGGCGGCCAGGTTCTGGGTGGCCCCCACAAAGCCCCGGCTGTACATCCCCTGCCGGCCCGCCCGGCCGGCGATCTGCTTGATCTCCTCCGGCTTCAGCTCCCGGCGCTGGACGCCGTCGAACTTCTCGGTCTCCATAAAGATGATCCGCCGGATGGGCAGGTTCAGCCCCATGCCGATGGCGTCGGTGGAGACCACATACTCCATTTTCCCCGTTAAAAAGCCCTCCATCTGCTTGCGCCGGGTGGAGTAGGGCAGGGCCCCGTAGATGATGGCCGGCTCCTTGCCGCTCTGGCGCAGGTCCTCCGCCACGCTGAGCACCCCTATTTTGGAAAAGGTAATCAGGGCGTCCCCCGGCTGGACCCGCTGGTAGTCGATGGGGTGGGCCATGCACAGCAGCGGGGTGTTCCGCTCATGGACCTCCACCTCATAGCTGTCGCCGCAGCTCTCAATCAGGCGGATCAGGAGATTTTTGGCCTCCGGGGCGGCGCACAGGTGGACCTCCGGGGCCAGCACCCCCAGGATGGCCCGGGTCCAGGCGTAGCCCCGTTGGGCGTCGGCAATCATCTGGCACTCGTCGATTACCGCCACGTCGTAGCGCTGCTTCAGGTCCAGCTTTTCGGCAGTGGCGGCCACGTGGGTGTCCTCCTCCCGGCGGTCCTCCTCCTCCCCGGTGGACAGGGAGCAGGCCACCCCACTGTCCAGCAGGGTCTCCTGGGCCTCCAGGGCCAGCAGGCGCAGCGGGGCCAGGTAGACCCCGGTTCTGGCCCTCCTCAGCCGCTGAAAGCCGGCATAGGTCTTCCCCGTGTTGGTGCCCCCCAGGTGGAGGACAAAGTGCCGGTGCAGACTGCGGGCCTCCGGGTATTCGTCCTTGGGGTTCAGGGCAATGAGCAGGGACAGGCTGGTGCGGATGGCCTGGGGGACATACCACACCGACCACACCGTACCCAGCCCCTCGGCCAGCAGCTGCCGGGTGGGGAAGCCCTCCGCCCGGAGAAAGGCATTCAGGTCGGCCTCGGGCTGGGCGTCGGCAAACTCCGCCAGCAGCTGCTTGGCGGTGTTGAGCAGCACCCGGGGGTAGCGGTCCTCCACCCGGACCACCCGGGGATGGTCCGGGTAGTCCCCCAGCCAGGCCCAGGCCTTGGTGAAGTTCCGTAAAATGTCCTGAAGGCGCTTGCCGTTGTACTGCTCCTCCAGAGAGAGAAATTCGTCCACCCGGGAATTAACCTGGGAGGAGCGCAGGCCCTTGCTGTTCTTAGCCGCCGGGAGGCGGGCCGTGATGGCGGTGTGGTAGTGGCTGGCCAGAAGCCAGGCCAGGGAGCCGTCCGGCTCCACGGTACCCCAGGCCCGGTTCAGGGCGGCCTGGGCCCGCTTTACCGACTGGGGGACCGGCCGCGCCGTGTCCCCCACGTCTACCCCCTTTTTCCTGCGGTTGACAAATCGGGGGCCGCTCTCCGCCAGAAGCACGTCCTCCCGGTCCCACACCCGGACGGGCCGTCCGTTCTGCATGAAAAAGAGCGGCTTGGGGAGGAGCTGCTTCATCAGCTCATTGTTCCAGCCCCGCCGCTTCAACACAGATGTGGGCCAGAAATTTTCCCGGTTTCGTCTGGACATAGCGCCCTCTCCTTTTATCCTTCGTTTACCGCAGCAGCTGACGCACGTCCTCCGTCCCCCGCCGGCCGTGGGTGTGCAGCGCCTGGGAGGGCTGGAGCAGAATGGACTGCCGCATGTCCGCCAGCAGCGTGTCCGCCGCGGCGTTGTCCCGCACCATGCCCTCCGCCAGGCTGATGTAATGGCTGTAAAGGCCGCCAAAGCTCTGGTCCAGCTGGTTATACAGGGCACCGTAGGCCGCTTGGATGCGGGACACCCAGCGGCGGTCCGCCTCCAGCGCCGTCTGGGCAGCCAGGGCCTGCTCCCGGGTGGCCACGCTCAGCCCCTCCAGCTGTAAAATTCTGGAGGACAGCCGGAACTGAGGCAGGGCCACGGTGTCCTCCCCCATTTGCAGGGACAGGCCGCCCTCCCCGCCCCCTCTCCCGTCGGAGGAGACGATGATGCCGCCGATAATGGTGACCGACCCCATAAAGCCGCCCGCGCCCACGCTGACGCCGCCGCGAATCAGTATCTGACCGGCCTGGTCCCAGCCCCCCTCGCCGTCCCAGCCGATGCCGGCCCCGCCGGCTCCGCCGGTGGCGGTGAGGACGCCGTCCGGGTCCCCGCCGCTGTGAGGGTCGGCGCAGTCGATATTCAGGGATGTGCCGCTCCCCAGCGAGATGCCCGCACAGCCTGTGCCGCTCTCAAAGAGGTTGCTGGTGCCGCTCTGGAGGATCAGGGTCACCTCGTTCCCCTGGCCCAGGCTGAAAGCCCGGCCGGAGGATACCCGGCACACCACCCCGCCCAGGGCCAGCTCCATGGGGCCGATGCCGTCGGCCAGGACGATCCTGCCGCTGAACGGGGCCTGGGCCGCGTCGGTGCCCGGGCCGCCCGAAATGGCGGACACCTGGGAGGACAGGATGTGCAGCGTCTGAGACTCCTCCTCATACACCCAATCCCGCCCCGGCTCGCCGCCGGTGACGGAAAAAGGGTTGGGGTACATGGATATCTCCTCAAAGGCCTGGGTGTTCTGGTTCCAGTGCAGGTAGGCGTACCGGGTTCTGGGCTGGCCCGACTCGTCCTTGCCCTGGACCACCAGGCTGTGGATGGGGGCGCCGTGGTCCCCTCTCACCAGCCACAGCCGCACCGGTTCGCCGTTGAGCAGGTTCATCTTCACCTGCCGTCCGTCCATCTCCAGGGCGGTAATGGCACTCCAGCCGGGCAGCAGGGTTTTCCAGATCAGGTCGAAGGGCTCCAGCCGGTTCCCCGCCGTGTCCCGAACATGGGCCGCCTGGGCGGCCAGGGAGACGGGGCCGTCCACCACCACGGGGACCGTCAGCACCTCCCGGCTATCCCCCTCCGGGGCGCCCTCCGTCCGGCCCAGCGCCACCGCCGCCCCCTCTGTCAGGCGCAGAAGGCTGGACCCGCCGGCGTGAAGACTTCCGATTTTCGCCAGCGCGCCGCCGGAGATGGTCAGCACCGCCCCCTCGCCCAGCCGTACCTCTTTCAGTATGCTCTGTTCCAGCACAAAAATGCGGGCCGTGCCGCTGTCAACCGTCAGTGTGGACAGGTTTACATGCTGGAGCGCCGTCCGGCCGGAGCCGGTGAGCAGAACCACTTGCTCCCCCTGCCCCGTCCCCTGGACGGTCACGTCCGCCCCGCCGCCTACCACCAGCTCCCCGGTGGGGGCGCGGAGGGTCACCCCCGACAGGTCCTGGCCCGACACCTGCACGTTCCCCATCGGCTGGGCCTGGGCGGGAACGGGCTCCGCCGCCGCCCGGGCGCTCCCCGGCTCCGGGGCGGCCTCCGGCAGGGGGGACACCGACAGAAGGTCCATCAGGGTCTCCAGATTCATGCCCTTGATCTCCGCCAGAATGGCCAGCAGGGAGGCGCCGGCGGTCAGGCCGGTGTCGGAGCCGGAGCCCTCGCCGGACAGCAGCAGATTTGTTAGGAAGGCCTCCAGCCCCGGGGCCGAGCCATCCATAAACTGGGCCTGAAAATCGGCCAGGCTGGCAAATTTGCCGCCGCTCAGCAGCTCCACCGCCCGGTCAGGCGGCACCCCCTCCTCCACCTTCTCCAGCAGCTTCAGCAGGCCCTCCATCGCCGTGCGCAGGTCGATGCCGCCCTCCAGGGCCGTATCTCCCCCGGCGATGACCGCCCCCAGGTACAGGGTGGCCAGATAGCTCTCCACCGAGCCGCTCTCCAGCGGTTTGCCGGTGATGGCGGCCAGAACATCCGAGCCGCTGGCCGTCTTGTCCAGCCCCAGCGCCGCCAGTATCTCCTCCGCCGTCATGTTTTTTTGGACGATGCCCTTCATCAGCCAGTCGGGGAGGGCCTGAACGCCCTCCTCTTTTCCGGCCTCTCCGCTGGTGTACAGCAGCGACTCCACCCATTTGGCGGCCCCCGCCTCTCCGTCCTGAAACAGGGACACACCGCCGGCGGTGGCCCGGCTGATGACCCGCTCGATGCTCTCCCGCAGCTGCTCCAGCTCCTTCTGAAGCGCCGCCCGGTCCGCCTCTCCGCCTGCGGCGGATTTTCGGGCCAGGTCCGCCATGCGGTCCAGGCTGTCCTGAACCTCGTCCAGGGCGGCCTCCCCCGTCTGGAGGGCGCGCCGGCTCTCCCGGGAGCGGCCCTCCACCCGGCTGACCCGGCTCATCAGCTCCTGCAGGGTCTCTGAGATGGTAAATCCGGCCGTTCCGGCCGCCTTCCGGCTCTGCGTACTGCCGGCCGCCTTTTCGGTCTTGCCCGTCCCCTGATAGCGGGACACGGAAATGTTTCGGTTCCTGCGAATTGCCAGCTCACCCATGTTCAGGGCCCCCTTCCCGTCCGTTCCCCGCCCGGCGGGCGGGAAACAAAATCCAAACCTTACCTCTTTCTATAAAATATCGGCAGATTGGAGCGAAACATAAGGCCGCCGTCCTCCCGCAAAAGAAGACGGCACAGCCGCAGCCGTGCCGTCTGAATTGAATCTGTTACCGGGTGCTGGGGATGAGCAGCATCCGCCCGGCGGGCAGAGTGTCCTCCTCCAGCTCGTTGGCCTGGAGAATTTGCTCCATGGTGGTGCCGTGGGCCTTGGCGATGTCCCACAGCTCCTCGCCGGGGGAGGGCATCCGCAGCACCACCGAGGGCCGCTGGCCCTCTCCCCCGTTCCGGGGCTCTCCCAGCTGGGCGCCGGTCACCGCCGGAACGGTTTCCGTCTCGGTGGCCAGGCAGTGAAATTCCACGGTGAAGCGCACCTCCACCCCGCCGGCGGCGGGGGCGGCGAAGACCTCCCCGGGGCAGGCGCACAAACAGGAGCACCGCACCCCCTCGGCGCACTCCAGGCGGCAGGCCACGGGGATGGACCGGCGGACGCACTGGACCAGCTCGTTCTCGTCCAGATAGAGCACGGTAATGCAGGCCTCCACAGTGAGGACCAGCTCCGCCCCCTCCCGGCTCTGGCGCACCTGGCCCAGCGCCAGCCGGGCATCCACCACCGACCGGACCAGCTCCCCCGTCTCCAGCAGCTCCCGGACGGCCTGGGGCCGCACCGACTGCTCGGTGAGGCGGCACAGGGGCTGATTCTCCCGCTCCACCTCCATGAGGCTGCTGGTGCTGTACAGGTCCTGGAGGAGGGTCACTGGCCGGCGGCAGTACACCTGGGCCTGGGCCAGCAGCTCCAGGCTCACGTCCAACTCCCGGCCGTCTCCGGGCAGCTGGTCGCACTGGAGGGAGGCCACCTCCACCTCAACCTGGCAGTCCCCCTCCTCCCCGGCGCCGGCCACCTCGATGATCTGGGAGAAGGGCATGGACTCGTGAACCGCGGACAGCCCGCCCCCCGCCTCCTGAAGGAGGAGGTAGAGCTCCACCATCCCCTTGAAGATGAGCTTGGAGCCGATGAGCTTACTCTCGCTGCACACCGGCTGGGCCCGGACGGCCAGCAGCATGGGGCTCTCCCCCGTCCCCTGGAGGCGCACCTGGTCGGAGAAGGTGAAGGGCTTCTCCTGAACGGCGGACAGCAGGTAGTGCTCCCCCTGATACTGGCGCTGGCACAGGCCCTCCTCGTCAGGGCCGGTCACGCCGCCGCAGATGGGCCGCTCCACCGGCTGGCAGGCGGTGATGTCCACCGCCAGGTCCACCCGAAGCAGCACCTTCCGGGGGTTGAGGGCCCGGGCCTCGGCGCTGCGCAGCCGGGGCCGGGCCAGCACCGTCCCCCGCTCGGTGAGGCCGGGGGCCTCCGCCTGACAGGTGAAGGGCAGGCCCACCTCCATCCGCCGCAGGCCGCCGCCCCCCTCGGGCTGGTAGAGGATGGAGGCCCGCACCATGCCGGTCACCTGGGCCACCCCCTCCCGGGCCTGTTTGCCGCTGAGGGTGGCCTGGCCACATACGTCCACAATGCGCAGAATGTCCGGGCAGGCGTCGGGTACGATGCTCTCCAGGGTCTCCTCCTGGCACAGGGTCACCTCCGCCACCGTGTCGTAGTTGATAATGGTATCCCGTTCAAATTCCATGTTGTCCGCTCCCTTGTCATAGTATCAGCCTGGCTTTGTTGACACTATATGCCCGGGAACTCCTATGTATGACCCTATTTCACCTTAAAAATCCTGCGCAGCAGCCCCCGCAGGCACCGGGGGGAACGTACCACCACGATACCCATGAAAACGCCTCCCCTCCCTGTTGAATTTGCCGTTGACGGCTGTTTCATCCTATGCGGAGGTTGGGAAAGTGTGCCTTGCAATATTTTAAAAATGTGCTATACTGAAGCTACAAAACAATCGAGGGGGGATATTGTCATGAGTGAACAGGAACTCAAAGCCGCATTGGAAGATAACAATAAAGAACTACTTCGTTCTATGCAAATCATCATTGAAAATGTGGTCAAGCCCCAATTTAATCTGCTGGCAGACGAGATTAGCATTGTCCGTGAGAAAGTGGAAAATCTGGAAAAGAAAGTCGAACGCATAGAAGATACCCTTCTGGAGCATGAATTTAAGCTAAGAATTATTAAATAACCTTCAAGGTCAACGGCCCCCCGCTCAATATGGCGGAGGGCCGTTTGGAATTATTTGATACTCATGATACCGCGCTTGTCATTCCCGCAATCAGGAAGTAAACCACTCCCGGTCAAAGCCGCTTTCATCCATGAATTGCTCCACGGCGGCGGGGTCGGCCTTGCTCTCGTCCAGAGGCAGGGTGAACAGGGCACGGGGACCCTCAAAGTTTTCCGCAAAAGCGATGGTCCCGTCCTCCGCCACCGTAAAGGTATCCCGGTCAGGCGCCATACCCTGGTAGAAGGCCATATACACCGTGTGGTCCGCGAACATCTCAATGTTCTGCGTATCCAGCAGATAGTAGAGCACCCCGTCCTGCTCCAGAAGGGAGACGCCTGCGTTCAAGGTCCAGCTGTTCACCGACCAGGGGGTGAAGCCGGCCACCAGAGGGGTAACGGTATAGTCCATCAGCGAAAAGTCCTCCCGGTCCAGCGGGGTCCCGTCCAGGCTCTCCAGGATCATCACCGCGTAGGTGCGGGCCTGGTCCGCCTGGCTGGTCCAGCTGGACAGGTTCTCCCCGGAGACCAGCCCCGCCAGGGTGACGCAGAAGTTCTCCGTCTGCACCGACTGGTCCAGCCGGACGGCGTCCTCACTCTGGAAGGCTTGGGACAGCAGGGGGTCCCCGTGCAGGTCCGCCACCTGGGCCGGACTGAGCCAACGGGATGCGGCATAGGCGGAAACGGTTAACAGGGCCACCGCCGCGGCGATGGTAACAGCTTTAACAAAACCTTTCTTTTTCACAGAAATACACTCCTTTTCAAGTTCGGCAATTTTGGCGGTTCGGCGCACCAGCTTCTCCGTCCGCTCCTGGAAATCGGCGGAGAGGGGAAGGGCGTCCACGGCCTTGCGGTAGTCGTTCCAGTTCATTTGATCTCCTCCTTCAGCATCTCCCGCAGCCGCTCCCGGCCGCGGGCCAGTCTGGTGCCCACGGTGGCGGCGGGCAGATCCAGCAGCGTTCCAATCTCCCGGATGGAATACCCCTCGTAGTAATGCAGATGGATCACGGCGCCGTACTTCTCCGGCAGGGCCTGTACCGCCTGAAGCAGGTCCGTCCCCGGCTCAGGGGCGGCCGTCTGGGCCGCCTCCTCCAGAGGGAGATTCCGCTTTTCCGCCTGGCGGCGGATATCACTGGCACGGTGAAGGGTGGTTCGAATCAGCCACGCTTTCTCATGTCCGGCGTCCCGGAATGAGACGGGAGCGGCCAGCAGCCGCAGAAACACCTCCTGCACCGCGTCCTCCGCGTCACTGACGGAGGACAGCCGGGTACAGGCCAGGCGCAGCAGCATCTCGCTGTACTCCCGCACAAGGCGGCATACGGTCTCCTCGGTACCGGTCGGGACCATGTTCCTCAACTCCCTTCACCCTTAACACGGAACAGGGCGGGCAAATTTTTCATCCTGCAAAAAAATATCGCCCAATTCGCTTTTGTGTTTCCGCTGTCAGAAATCCTTGATGTATGGATATCCAATATCCGTCATAATACAAGGTGCCTGCGGCGGATAGATCCGTCGGGAAGCTAGCAGTGCTCCCGTGTTTCCGGGTATTGCATAAACTTGACGAAAATAATCGCTCCTAAAACCAAAAAACCAGTCATGCCAATCAGTCCGGACGGTTTTGGACCCAGAAGAACATTATAAGTATCCAAACAAATCAAAAGCGGCGCTTCCCGAATGGCATTGATTGCTCCATGGGCGATGCAGGCCGGAAAAATGCTCCGGGATTTGAGCGTCAGATAGGAGAAAAATATTCCGGTAGTGGCCGCAAAAAGTACCATCATAAGAATACCGCTCCAAGGCGCGCCCGGATACTCCCCGGTATAGTTTAAGCCAAAGCAGACTAATGGAGCGTGGGCAATCCCCCACAGAACGCCATCCAATAATACTGCTTTCCGCGCACCCAGTTCATCCATCAGCAATGGAAGCAAAAAACTCCGCCAGCCAATCTCTTCTCCAAAAGCCGCCGCATGATTGACAATAACCAGCGGCGCCGCCAATATGAGAAGCAGGCCAACACCGATGACGAGTGGTAGACTAAGCTGCGGCAACTCAGCCGTCTGACCATTAAGCGTGAGAAGCTGTGCCGCATAGGTTAAGGAAAGGTCAAAATGGCTCGGAAATATAAAAAAATAGAGTGCTACACCGATTCCTTCCAATGCTCCGGGAATAAATGCCGCCAGCAGATACTGCTTCCATGCCTTTCGTATATTCAGCTGTAAAAACAGCCCTCCCTTGTCATGTGCCAATCGCTTTACAATCAGAGTTGTGAGAGCTGGCAGGAACATGAATATGATCGATGTAAGGAGCATCAGCGGGCTTGCGGGTTCGGCGTGCAGCAAAAAAAGCGGCAGAGTACACAGGATGACCAAGCCAAATTCAATACTAATGAATGCCGCGATTTTTTCTTTCCGTTTCATAATAATTTTCCTCCAATTGCTTGTAGAATGTCATTCCAACTTACGGAACATGGCAACTATAAGCCTTCCACCAGCTGTAAGGTCAATAACGGAAATTGGCATTCAAAAGATTTCGTTGATATACCCAAAATCGAAACGGTGTAATCGTGTACCCTGACGAAACATAAAATGCACTCTGGCTTTTTGAATATCCACTGTTTATTCGCTGGAGTTTGCCGGGAACACGAAGTCAAATTGGGATAAAATATAAGCCGGCCTGTCGCGGGTACGCTTCTCCCGCGACAGGCCGGCAGCCTGTTTTAATCTCTGTCCGCATCGAAAATGGGCCGGCCCCCCTGGGGCTGGGCGCCGGGGTTGTTGTTGATGGTGGCGGCCGCCGCCGCCCGGAACCGGGAGCGGGACTGCTTGATCTCCTCAAAGGCCTCGGCCACCGCCTCCTCGGTGCGGCGCAGGGCGTCCTCACAGTACTCGTTGGCCGACCGCTTCAAGGCCCGGCTGCGCTCCTCCGCCTGACGGATCATGTCGTTGGCCCGCTGCTTGGCCTGGAGGGCCAGGGCGTCGGCTGCAAGCATCTGCTTGGCCCGCTCCTCGGCGGAGCGGACGATAGAATCCGCCTTCCGCTTGGCGTCGGCCTCCATCTCCGCCCGGCGGGCCATCATCTTCCGGGCCTCGGTCAGCTCCATGGGGAACTGGCTGCGGATATCGTCAATCAGGTCCAGGGCCCGGTCCCGCTCAATGATACACTTATCGCTGGACAGCGGGGCATTCTTCGCCTCGTCGATCATCTCAAAGAGCATGTCCAACAGTTCTTCCACACCGCTTGCCATTTGGTCAGCCTTCCTTTCCTTCCATCTCTCTCATGCGCCGGTTCACATCGTCCACAATCTCCCGGGGGACAAAATCCCCCAGGTTGGCCCCGTAGCGGGCCATCTCCTTGACAATGGTGGAGCTGAGATAGGTATATTTTTCACTGGACGCCAGAAACATGGTCTCCAGCCTGGGGTTCAGCTTGCGGTTGATGACCGCCATCTGAACCTCCTGTTCAAAATCAGACACCGCCCGCAGGCCCTTCACCACCACGTGGGCCCGCCGCCGTTTGGCGTAGGCGGCCAGCAGCTCATCGGAGAAATCCACCTCTACATTGGGAAACCGGGCGGTGGACCGTTTCAGCAGCTCCACCCGCTCCTCCGGGGCAAACATCCCTGTCTTCTTGGAGTTTACCATGACGCACACAATCACCTTGTCGAAACAGGCCGCCGCCCGCTTGATGATGTTCAGGTGCCCCAGCGTCACCGGGTCAAAGCTGCCCGGATAGATAGCTGTGCTCATTGTTTCACGCTCCCGGCCCGGTGGCAGAGGGTCAGCTTAATCTGTCCATACCGGTACTCCCGCCCCGGCTCATAGGGGGGCGTCAGGGTGGGAATGGTCCATTCCAACCCGCTTTCGCAAACTATTATACCATATTCCCGCAAGATGTCAAATCCTGCAATCTTTTCGATACATTGCTCCAGCAAATCGGTCTTGTAGGGCGGATCCAGAAAAATCACGTCGAACCGCTCCCCGCAGGAGCGGAGGAAGGTCAGGGCATCCCCCTGCACCACCCGGGCCCGGTCCTCAAAGCGGCACAGCTTCACATTCTCCTTCACCAGGGCAGCCGCCTCCCGGCGCTGGTCCACAAAGGTGCAGTGCTCCGCCCCCCGGGACAGGGCCTCCAGCCCCAGCTGGCCGGTGCCGGCAAAGAGGTCCAGCACCCGCCGGCCCTCCAGCTCAAACTGGATGATGTTGAACAGGGACTCCTTCACCTTGTCGGTGGTGGGCCGGGTGTCCAGCCCCTGGGGCTCCCTCAGCTTGCGGCCCCGTGCAGAACCTGAGATAATGCGCATATTGACCTTCCTTTCCTGTGGAACGGATTAAAACCACATTGCCGCTCCATCCCGAAATTGCGGGACCGGCCCGTTTCGGTATGGGTCATAGCGGTCCTCATTGCATCCAAACTCCTTCAAAGCACAAATCCTTCCCTCCTGATCCCATTGGACCAGCGACATGCCTTCAAAGGCCTCCACCTTTCCGTCATTCATGGTGTTTTTAAAATACCACTCCACCACTGTCTGGCTGTCCGTGTGGAAAAACTGCTTAATATCCCATTGAAGTACCCTTCCTCGGGTGTTCCACTCCGCGAACCAGTGCCGGATGGCCGCAGACCCCCGGTACTCCGGGCCCCAGCTCTCCGTGTAGACGGCCTCATCGGAAAAAATATCTGAAATGCCCAAATCGGCTGCTTTCAGCCACATATCAAACCAAAGCCGAATGATCTGTTCTCTCTTTTCTGTCATTTTTCGCTCACTCTCCCCCATGAAAGTAATCATACACCGCTTGGGCCGTATTTTTGGGTACCACCTCCTGGAGCTGCTCCAGGGAAGCGGCCTTGATGGCCTTAATGGTCTTGAAGTGCTTCAACAGCTGCTGGCGGCGCTTCTCCCCTACCCCGGGTATTTTGTCCAGAACCGAGGTTTTTACGTGTCCCGCCTGGAGCTGGCGGTGGTACTCAATGGCGAAGCGGTGGGTCTCCTCCTGAATCTGTCCAATCAGCGCGAACACCGCCGGGATGGACTGGATGCCGATTTCCCGGCCGTCTGGGTGGACCAGGGCCCGGGTGCGGTGGCGGTCGTCCTTCACCATGCCGAAGGCGGGGATGTCCAGATTCAGTCCCTCCAGCACCCGCCGGGCCACCTTCACATGCTCGTGGCCGCCGTCAATGAGGAGCAGGTCGGGCTTGTCGGAAAACTTCTCGTCCCCGTCCAGATACCGGCGGAAGCGCCGGGTGAGCACCTGCTCCATGGAGGCGTAGTCGTCGGGGCCGTCCATATCCTTCAGCTTGAACCGGCGGTAGTCCCGCTTCAGGGGCTTGCCGTCCACATAGACCACCATGGAGGCCACAATGTCGCTGGCCCCCTGGTTGGAGATGTCGTAGGACTCCATCCGCTTGGGGGGCGCCTCCAGGCTGAGCATCTTTCCCAGAGCCTCCAGGAGCTTGTTCCGGCGCTCCTCGTGGGTGGTGGCCCGCTCCACTTCCTCCCGGGCGTTCTGGTTGGCCATTTTGATCAGGTCCATCTTGGCCCCCCGCTGGGGGGTAATGAGCTCCACCCGATACCCCACCTGCTCGGACAGCATCCGGGTGAGGGGGACCTGGTCGGGCAGCTCACAGGGAATGAGAATTTGCTTGGGCAGGCGGGTGCGGCCCACGTAGTACTCCCGCATCAGGGAGGACAGCACCGCCCCCTCCTCCTCCTCCATGGGGGTCTCCAGCAGGTCGAAGTCCTTAGCGGCCAGTTCGCCGTCCACAAAGTGGAGGACCACAAAGCAGCTCTTGGCCGTCCCCCGGAAGTACCCGGCCACGTCGGTGTCGGCCAGGGAGGCGGCGATCACCTTCTGCCGCTTGCCCAGCAGCTCAATCGCCCGGAGCCGGTCCCGGAGCTGGGCGGCCCGTTCGAAGCGCAGTTCCTCCGCCGCCCGCTCCATCTCCTGGGTCAGGTCCTTCTGTACGTCCTTAAACCGCCCCTCCAGCAGGGAGACCGCCTGGGCGATGGCCTGAGCGTGCTGCTCGTGCAGCTCGTCCCCCCGGCAGTAGCCGTCGCACTTGCCCATGTGGAAGTTGAGACAGGGCCGCTCCTTGCCGATATCCCGGGGGAACTTCTTGTTGCAGGAGGGCAGGCGCAGGGCGGTGCGCAGGGCATCCAGGATGCCCTGGGTGCTGTGGCGGCCGGCGTAGGGGCCGAAGTACCGGGCCCCGTCCTCCGCCGCCTTGGAGGCCAGGGAGAATTTGGGGTAGGCCTCGTTGGACAGGCGGACGTAGGGATAGCCTTTGCTGTCCTTGAGCAGGATGTTGTACCGGGGCTGGTGCCGCTTGATGAGGGAGCACTCCAGCACCAGGGCCTCAAACTCGCTGTCGGCGATGATCACGTCGAAGTGGTCGATCTGAGACACCATGGCCCGGGTCTTCTCGGTGTGGGAGGCGGAGTCCTGAAAATACTGGCTCACCCGGTTTTTCAGCGCCTTGGCCTTGCCCACGTAGATGACGGTGCTCTGGGCGTCCTGCATGATATAGACCCCCGGCTTCAGGGGCAGGCTGTGGGCCTTCTCTTTCAACTCGTCAAAGGTCAAGGTATCCCTCCTTTCGGTACAGCATCAAAAAAGGCGCCGCGTTGCGGCGCCTTTCAAGATTGGGATGTTTACTCGGAGAAATCGGAGGAGATCATCTTATACAGAGCCTCCACCGCTTCCTTCTCGTCGGCACCATCAGCACTCAGCTTGATCGGAGTGCCCTTCACGATGCCAAGAGACAGAACGCCAAGCAGACTCTTTGCGTTGACCTTACGCTCCTCCTTCTCCACCCAGATGGAGCTCTTGAACTCGTTGGCCTTCTGGATGAAAAATGTAGCGGGTCTGGCATGCAGTCCAACCTGGTTGTTTACGACGGCTTCCTGACTATACATATCGCGTACCTCCGCCCTATTCATTAGGATGTGTGCTAAGCATACCAGATTTATCCCCATTTCGTCAATGGACATTTGCACAAATATTACTGCAATTTTTGCCCGCTTTTACGGGATAAATTTCGATTTTTACCCCCCATTTTTCCGCCTGCCCCCAAAAAACCGCCTTTTTTTAAGTTTTACCTCTTTTTTCTAAACAAATCCATATTTGTCACAAATATGGATTTTTTAGACGGTTTTTCCTCCTTTTCCGTCAGGCCCGGGGCAACAAACCGTCTAATTTTCCAGAAATACCCATTTAGCACTTCCCTTTCCGGCTGTTCTGTGAGAGAATGGAGCAAAAAAGTATTTGATCTCTGTGACCATTTCCCTCTGGAGATCGTTTTATCTGTGAAAGGAGGTCAGGGGATGAAGCAAACACGCAGCGCCTGCCAGCTGGAGGAGGCGTACAACATGTGCGGCACAGCGGTGTACCGGCTGGCCATGGTATACCTGGGCCGCCGGGCCGACGCGGAGGACGTGACCCAGGAGGTTTTCCTCCGCCTGCTCTGCCGCGCCCCCGCCTTTGCGGACGGGGAGCACCAGCGGAGATGGCTGCTCCAGGTGACGGCCAACCTGTGCAAGGACCAGCTGCGGGGGTTTTGGCGGAGGCGAGTAACCGGGCTGGACGACGCCCTCCCCGCCGCCGCCCCCGAGGAGCGGACCGCCCTGGACGCGGTTATGGCCCTGCCGGAGCAGTACCGGCTGCCCATCCATCTCCACTACTACGAGGGCTACTCGGTGGCAGAGATGGCTGAAATCTTGAAGCTGGGCCAGTCAGCGGCAAAAATGCGGCTGAAACGGGGCCGGGAGCTGCTGAAAATGGAATTGGAGGGCGCACTATGAACATCAACGACTACCGCCGTGGGATGGACCAGATCGTCCCCGACGCCGCTTTAAAGGAGCGTATTATGAATCAGACAAAGAAAAAAAACATCTCAGCCCGCCGGGTCTTTGCCGGAGTTCTGGCCGCGGCCCTCTCCATCGCCTGCCTGATTACCGCCGCCTTCGCCGCCAGCCCGGAGCTGCGCACGGCCGTGCTGTCCTTCTTCCGCATGGAGGAGCGGGAGCAGGTGCCCAACAGCAGCGTCAGCCCGGGCGCCCCCGATATCAGTCAGGCGGAGATTGGGGAACTGGTCAAGGCCCAGTATATCAAAATGGACAGCTACCAATATGGCTATTCCGGCGGCCTGCTCCACCACCTGACCTGGAGTGAGGACCGGAAGACCCTGGTAGACGCCAAATTTTGGGAGGCCCGGGAGAATGAGCTGATTCCCGTCCAGGTGGACATGCACACCAGTCAGGTGGACATCATGTTTAAAGGTCTCCACTATCAGGGGGAGTTCTGGTGGTTTATCCATGAGGGACAGCTGGACTATTTTACCACCGACAACCGCACATGGGACGAGGAGGGGGAGCACGCTTGGGACTGGAACTTCTCCTTCGTCCCCGGCCGCACCGACGTGCTTCTGCTCCGCCTGTCCACCGGGACACAGATGGAGTACAGGGAGTACCCCCTCCTCTACCATCTGGACACCGGCGAAACTGAGGAGCTGCTCGCCGGCGTGGACCCCAGCGTGATGGAGGAATCCGATGGCACCATCTGGTCCGACAGCTTCCGTCTGGCACTGATCGTTGGCCGGCCCAGCGAGGAGTTTCCCAACGCCCAGGAGTGGCTGTATGACCGGGAGACCGGGACCCTGACCGCTGTAAACACCCTGGGCGGCATAGGCGCGGACACAGCGGCCTTCGCGGATGATGATACCCTGATTCTCTACTGCTTCCGCTGCGATGAGGAGGACATGATCCAGGATGTTACCTTTTATTCTTATGATATCCCCTCTGGCCGCGCGACGAAGACGCTGGACGCCGTCCCCTATTACCGCAGCTGGGACGAGAAACCCAGCGGTGTGATGACCTTCGGCAGCCGCTGCGTCCTCATTTCGGAGGAGGGTCAGGTCCAGGTGGTGGACCTGAAAACCGGGGACCGGACCCTGCTGGGCGGTTTCACCTTCCGGAAAGGGGATAGTTTCCAGCTGAATCCCTCGGGAAACAGACTGCTGTACTTCTCCATGAATCCCAACACAGACAGCCTGGGCATCTCCCAGATCGGCGTGGCCGACCTGGAGAAGGGCATCTTCTTCGCCTTCGACCGGGAGGGCTATGAAAACCTCCACGAGGGCGGCATCGGCTGGAATGATGACAACACCGTGAGCATCCGCGCCAGCACCCTGGACAACGAGACGCAGTATCTGCTCATATACCAGTTTTAACGAAACAGGGACTGAGGCGGCCCGCCTCAGTCCCTGTTGTATCTTCTCGCATCAACCCTGGTCCCAGTTGTGGTAGACGTTCTGCACGTCGTCGTTCTCCTCCAGCAGGTCGATGAGCTTCTCCATGTTCTTGATATCGCCCTCGTCGGTGAGGGTGACGTAGTTCTGAGGCACCATCTGCACGCCGGCCTCCAGGAAGGTGTAGCCCTTGGCCTCCAGGGCCTCGGTGACGGCGGCGAAGGCGTCGGGGTCTGTGTACACCTGGAAAACCTCGTCGTCGGCCTGCATGTCGTCGGCGCCGGCCTCCAGGGCGTCCATCATGACGGTGTCCTCGTCCAGCTCCTCGGCCTCAATGATGATAACGCCCTTCCGGTCGAAGGACCAGGACACGCAGCCGGTGGCCCCCAGACCCTTGCCGTACTTGTCCAGCAGGTGGCGCACCTCGGGCGCGGTGCGGTTGCGGTTGTCGGTGAGGGCCTCCACGATAACGGCCACGCCGTTGGGGCCGTAGCCCTCGTAGACCACATTCTCGAAGCTGTCGGTGTTGCCCGAGCCCAGGGCCTTGTCGATGGTGCGCTTGATGTTGTCGTTGGGCATGTTGGCCGCCTTGGCCTTGGCGATTACCGTGGCCAGACGGGAATTGTTGGCCGGGTCGCCGCTGCCGCCCGTCTTCACCGCCACGATCATCTCACGGGCGATTTTGGTAAAAATCTGGGAGCGCTTGGCGTCCGCCGCCCCCTTGGTCTTTTGTATGTTGTGCCACTTGGAATGTCCGGACATGAATATCTTCCCCTTCTTGTGTAATAGGCGGAAAGATTATATCACTGTTTTTTCCGATATGCAAGCCCCAAAAGGCGTTTTCCCCGGAAAATAAACCAAATATCCTGCGCCGGCCCCCCGGCGCAGAGACAGCTCCCGGCATTGCTGCCGAAATCAGTCCTCGGTAAATTCAAACAGCTCCTCCACCGTCACACGAAAAACCTTTGCAATATCCATTGCCAGCTTCAGGGACGGATTATATCTTCCGTTTTCCAGATGTACAATCGTTTCCCGGCGGGCGTGTACCAATTCCGCCAGCTCGCTCTGCTTGAGTCCTGCCTTTTCCCGATATTCCTTGACCTTCGTTTTCAGGGCCATATCAGACTCCCTTACTGTCCGTGGCGCAGAATATCGCGGATTGAATTACAGCTGAAAGGCCGCCTCAGACTCCTTTACTGTCCATCACGCAAAATATGATGAACCGTATCACAGCCAATGCCAGAATCATCCCCACCAGCGCGTAGCCCGCCATAGTTCCGTCTATGGCCTTGACAGCACTGGCAAAGGCGATCACAATGGCGGCAGCCACCATGATTTTTAACCCAATCGCATCTGTTCTGCGCAGATTTTGAATTGCCAACTCGTCCTTTTCTTCCTTGCTGTACTTGCGAATGCGGGCCGCCTGTATGAGAAAAAATACAATGGTGAACGTAACAACCGCATTCTGGATCACATCATAATAATCATGCCAATCCCGCCTTGCCCACATCCAGTAGTAGCTGACAAGGAGTATCGCATAAATAATTTTTGTTCCTACAATTTCTTTCAGGGTAACCTTAGACTTCATGGTTCATTCCTCCGTGTGACATATTTTTAACTCCCACGGTGTTATAAATATATCACCCGCCCCTGGCCTTGTCAACCATGAAATGTGAAGTATTTTTAACTTCTCACGCGGCTACTTTTCTTACAGCGCGGCCACTGCCTCCTCAATGGCCCCCTCCTCGGCCTGCATGGCGCGCAGGGTCATATCCAGGAGCTTGTCCAGCTCCCAGCCCAGCAGCTGAGCCCCGTTGGCGATGACGTCCCGGGAGCAGCCGGCGGCAAATTTCTTGTCCTTAAACTTCTTTTTCAGGGATTTCAGCTCCATATCCGCCGTGCTCTTGGAGGGCCGCATGAGGGCGGCCGCGCCGATCAGGCCGGTGAGCTCGTCGCTGGCGTAGAGCACCTTTTCCATCTCGTGCTCCGGCTTGATGTCCACCTGCAGGCCCCAGCCGTGGCTGGCGGTGGCCCGGATGATGGACTCCTCCACCCCGGCCTGGTGCATCAGCTCCTGGGATTTTTCGCAGTGCTCCTCGGGCCACATCTCAAAGTCCAGGTCGTGGAGCAGGCCCACAATGGACCAGTATTCCGCCTGATCCCCGTAGCCCAGCTCCCGGGCGTACCAGCCCATCACATGCTCCACCGTGACAGCGTGGCGCAGGTGGAAGGGCTCTTTGTTGTACTTGGTCAGCAGGTCCCAGGCCTGGGAACGGGTTATGGACATTGTAATCTCTCCTTGTTTCAAATAAAGCGGGCCGCCGAGGACGGCGGCCCCTACACATTATGAACACAAATAACCCTTTTTGTCAATAGGCCACCACAATCCCGCCGTCGTAGGCGTAGACGCTGGTGATGCCCCCCGCCTCGGTAATGAGGATGTGGGCAAATTTGCACTTGGCCTCCACCATGGCCTTCACCTGAAAGGCCCGTTCCAGGCAGTTGCAGTGGCAGATGGCCAGGGTGCGGCCCACATGGGCGGCGTCGGCGGCAATCTTGTCCACCATTTTGGTCAACGCCTGCTTGATGGTGAGGGCCTGGCCCAGCTTGCAGATCTCCCCCTCGGGGGTGGCGGCCATAAACAGCTTGATTTTCAGCGCCCCGGTAATCACCGCCTGAAGCTTGGTGAGCCGGCCATTTTTCCGCAGGTTTTCCAGGCTCTCCAGCACAAAGAGGGTCTGCATCTGGTAGATAAACTGCTCCACCTCGGTGACCACCCGCTTGTAGGGCATCCCGGAGGAGGCCAGCCGGTGGATGGCCATGGCCACCAACAGCTCCCCGGAGGCGGCGGAACAGGAGTTGAACACGTGGACGTTAACCTCCGGGTTCTCCTCCTCCAGCAGCAGCCGGGCCTGCTCAGCGCTGTTGTGGGAGCCGCTGAGCAGCGCGGACAGGGTCACTACATACACGTCGTCCGCCCCCCGGTAGGCGTCCAGATAGGCCTGGGGAGAGGGGCAGGAGGTGGTGGGGGCGTCCTCGCTCTGGCGCATGGCCCAGAGCAGATCGGCCTGGTCAAAGGTCTCGTCGTCCACAAAGGTGCTGCCGTTGGACTGAATGGTCAGGGGCACCTTGACAAAGACGGGGTCCTTCAGCATGGCGGGGGTCAGATCGCAGCAGCTGTCCACTACAATTTTGAAACTCATATGCTTCAACTCCAGACGTGGTTTTTTAAATTAGATTCTGACAACTAGTTTACCACACCTTTTCGAGGTTGTAAAGGGGGAGAAAAACTATTATTCATTTTTCTGTACTATTTCCTTTTCAAACCGGAACATTCCACCGTCATCATCCCTGTCCTCTGTCTCCTTTTCGTGAGGATCAGGATGCCCTTGATGAAAATACTCCACAATATGAAAACCACAACAGTTGACATAAAAATGGATATTTCTCTTTTCAAAATAAGGTGTACAGGTTTCCCACAGCTCTGTATCAGGATGGAGCTCCTCAATTGCCCTCCAAATTGCTTTCCCAACACCTCTGCTTTGGAAACCGTACTTCACATAAAGAAAATCCAGGTGGCCGCGCCGTGTGGTATTATCTACGACAATGATCGCACCGCCAACTATTTTTTTGTTTGCGACAGCTTTATAGGCAACAGCACCTTCTTGCATTAAAGAGAGGTCAATATCACCCTCAGGAAGTATCTCAGTAGCCGAGCTCCCAAATTCGCTTTCCGCTCCTTTTTGAAAAGCTTTCCGCATATCTCTTTTGAACTCGGAAATATCCTCTCCACAGACCGGGACAATGGAAATTTCCATTTTATTCCTCCTCCAGCTCCTTCAGCAGCTTCTGGTCCGACTTGGAGGACAGGTCCAGCTTTTCATACAGGTCGGGCCGGCGCTCTCTGGTGCGGAGGATGGACTGCTTCCTGCGCCACTGGTCCACCCTGGCGTGGTTGCCCGACAGGAGGATGGGCGGCACCGCCCGGCCGTGCCACACCTCGGGGCGGGAGTACTGGGGGGCCTCCAGCATCCCATTCCAGTGGCTCTCGTTCTCGTAACAGGAGGGGTCGGACAGCACCCCGGGCACCAGGCGGCACACCGCGTCAGCCACCGCCATGGCAGGAATCTCACCGCCGGTCATGACGAAGTCGCCCAGGGAGATTTCCTCGTCCACACATTCCTCAATAAACCGCTCGTCGATGCCCTCGTAGTGACCGCAGACCAGAATCAAACGCTGGTAGTCGTCCTTTAAGCGCCGGGCGTCGGACTGGGTGAAGGTTTTCCCCGCCGGGGACATGTAGATGGTGTGGACCCGCTCCCCCGCCTCCTGGCAGATGTGCTTCCAGCAGCGGTAGAGGGGGTCGGCCTGCATCACCGCCCCCCGGCCGCCGCCGTAGGGGTAGTCGTCCACCTGCTTCTGCTTATTTACGGTGTAATCCCGAATCTGGTGGCAGTCCACCCGGATGTAGCCCCGCTCCTGTCCCCGGCCCAAAACCGACTCGCAGAGCATATCTCCCACCACATCGGGGAATAATGTCATAATATCAATATGGTACATGATTTCATATCTCCTTTTGCAGGGCGTGAACACCGGGCACGCCCTACAGCAGTTCGAGGAAATATTATACGGGATTTATTTCCCTTTTGCAACAGATTCCAGACAAAAAAACTATCGCACATTCACCCAAATTATGCTATAATAGCGAACGACAAAATTTCTGCACGAAAGCGAGGTTTTACCCATGTACTGCACCCGCAAAATTACCGACGACCTGATCTGGATCGGCGCCAACGACCGCCAGCACCCGGTCTTCGAGGCGGCCCACCCCGTCCCCCGGGGGATGTCCTACAACTCCTACCTGCTGCTGGACGAGAAGACCGTCCTCTTTGACACGGTGGACCGGGCGGTCCAGACCCAGTTTATGGAGAATCTGGAGCACACCCTGAACGGCCGGGCGCTGGACTATATCTTTGTCCACCACATGGAGCCCGACCACGCCGCCACCCTGGGCGACCTGATGCTCCGCCACCCCGAGGCGAAAATCGTGTGCAACGGCAAGGCCATTAACATGATCCGCCAGTTCCACGCCGCCGACCCCAAGGGGGCCATCCTGGTGAACGAGGGGGACACCCTGTCCACCGGCCGGCACAACTTTACCTTTGTGGCCGCCCCCATGGTCCACTGGCCCGAGGTGGTGGTGAGCTACGACTCCACCGACAAGATTCTCTTTTCCGCTGACGGCTTCGGCTCCTTCGGGGCGCTGAACGGCGTCCTCTTTGCCGACGAGATCGACTGGGAGCGGGACTGGCTGGACGAGGCCCGGCGGTACTACACCAACATCGTGGGCAAATACGGCCCCCAGGTGATGGCTCTGCTGAACAAGGCGTCCAAGCTGGACATCCAGATGATTTGCCCCCTTCACGGCCCCGTGTGGCGCAAGGATTTTTCCAGGATTATCGACCGGTACGTGAAGTGGGCCAGCTACGAGCCCGAGGTCCAGGGCGTGGTGATCCCCTTCGCCTCCATCTACGGCAACACCGAGACCGCCGCCAGCATCCTGGCCTGCCGCCTGGCCGAGCTGGGGGTGCCGGTGGAGATGCACGACGTGTCCGTCTCCCACTACTCCCATGTGCTGGCTGACTGCTTCAAGTACAGCCACATCGTCTTTGCCGCCCCCACCTTCAACAACGGCATTTTCGACCCCATGGAGCACCTGCTCCGGGACCTGGCCCACCACAACCTCCAAAACCGCAAGGTGGCCCTCATTCAGAACGGCTCCTGGGCCCCCGCCAGCGGCAAGCTGATGGCCGATATCCTGGGCGGCATGAAGAATATGGAGCTGCTCGAGACCCCTGTCACCCTCAAGTCCGCCCTGGCCCCCGGCCAGGAGGGCGAGCTGGAGGCCCTGGCCCGGGCCCTGGCCGCCTCTGTGAAGGGCGAGGAGCCCGCCCCTGTGCAGGAGGAGGTCCCCGCCAAGCCCAAGGGCTTTGTCTGCAAAATCTGCGGCTTCATCTATGAGAGCGACACCCTCCCTGACGACTACGTCTGTCCCATCTGCCGCCGCCCCGCCTCCGACTTCGAGCCGGTACAGTAATATGCAAAATGCGCCGTCCCACCCGGGGACGGCGCATCTTTTCTATTTTTTCCCGTGGCTCAGGGCGGCGGTGAGGGTGTTCTCCATCAGCACCGCCCGGGTAACGGGGCCCACGCCGCCGGGCACGGGGGTAATGTACGAGGCCTTTTGGGCCACAGCGCCGTAGTCCACATCGCCGCACAGCTTTCCCCGGTCATCCCGGTTGACGGCCACGTCGATGACTACCGCGCCCTCCTTTACCATGTCGGCGGTGATGAGACCGGTGTGGCCCGCCGCCGAGATGAGGATATCCGCCCGGCGGCACTCGGCGGCCAAGTCGGGGGTTCTGGTGTGGCAGACGGTGACGGTGCAGTCCCGGCGCAGCAGCAGCATGGCCTGGGGCTTGCCCACAATGTTGGACCGGCCCACCATGGTGCAGTTTTTATAGGCCGGGTCGATGTTGTACTCCGCCAGCAGCCGCATCACCCCCGCCGGGGTGCAGGGCCAAAAGCAGTCCACCCCCAGGGTCAGGTCCCCCACGTTGGAGGGGTGGACGCAGTCCACATCCTTGTCCGGACGGATGGCCAGCTGGATGGCCCGATCGTCCAAATGTTCGGGCAGGGGAAACTGGACCAGGATGCCGTCGATGCCCTCCCGCTCATTCAAAAAGTGGATTACGTCCAGCAGCTCCCGCTGGGGCACGTCCTCGGGCAGGCGGTAGGTCTCATAGTAGATGCCGCACTGCTGGCAGTCCTTCCGTTTGCCCGCCTCGTAGACCTGGGCGGCGGGGTCCTCCCCCACCAGCACCATGGCCATCCCCGGCTTGCGCTCCATCTGCTCCACTTGGAGCCGGACCTGCTCCCTGATTTTGGCCGCCAGGGCCTTTCCATCCATAACAACAGCCGCCATGGCTCATTCCTCCTCGCCGCTGCCGGCGTCCTGGGCCGCCTGGGCGGCCAGCCGCTCTACAAACAGCTCCTTTTTTCCGCCCCGATACTTCCACAGGGCCCAGACCAGCGTCCCTCCGGCCAGCACGCAGGTGACGGCTGCCAGCAGCTGGGACACCCGGATGGACGCGCCGAACAGCTCCCAACCGAACAGGTACAGGCTGTCGGTGCGCAGGCCCTCGATCCAGGCCCGGCCCAGGCCGTACCAGAAGAAGTAGAACAGGAAGCACTCCCCGTCAAACCGCCGCCGTTTTCCCATCCAATAGACCACAATCAGGCCCACAAGGTTCCAGGCGGACTCGTAAAAGAAGGTGGGATGTACCCCCAGCGCCCCGCTGAGGATGGCCTCATAGCCCGCTTGGTCCACATAGCCGTTTTGCAGCATCTCCGCCGCGATGGAGGGCCCGCACATCCGCCAGGGCAGGGCGGTGGCGGAGCCGTAGGCCTCCACATTTATAAAGTTGCCCCACCGGCCGATAAGCTGGCCGATGAACAGCCCGTGGACCCCCAGGTCGGCGTAGGCCAGAAAGCTGAGCTTCTTTTTCCGGCAGAAGATCAGCAGCACGATAGCCGACGAGATGATGGCCCCGTAGATGGCCAGTCCGCCGTCCCCGTAGTTGACGATGCGGCCCCAGTCCAGGGAGCCGTCCCCCCGGCGGTACATATCCAGGTTGAACACCACATAGTACACCCGGATGGCCACCAGGGCAGCGGGGACGGCAAAGAGCATCATGTCGATGATGTTGTCCTCGGTGATGCCGAAGCGCTTACCCCAGCGGGAGCACAGATACACCGCCAGAATCAGGCCGCAGGTGATAATGACCCCATACCAGTAGACCGGCCGGTCCAGAACCGGGAGGGTAAAGGCCACCCGATTCAGGGTAAACTCCAGCCCCAGGTCGGGAAAGGATACCGTGTTGATCATGTCTCCTCCTTCGCTCGGACCACCGACAGGGCGGTACGCTCCTCAGTCACCCAATTAGCGATCAGCTCCTCCGCCTCCTCCTGGGTGATGGCGTCAAAGAGGTCGGCAAAGCGCAGGAAATCATAGCCCGCGAAGAAGGACTGGGCCTGGCCCACGCACAGGTGCTCAAAGGAGTTCAGCCCCCGCACCCGGTTGCCGTAAACTCCCTTCTTCACCCGCTCCCAGAGGGCCCTGTCGGCCCCCTCCCGGCCGATGCGGGCGGCCTCCCCGGCCACCGCCATGCGGACGGCCTCCGGGTCCCGGGACTCCCCGTTTGCCGCCATAAAGGCGCACCCGAAGCTGTCCTCGTAGCCATAGCCGAACTCCTGGTTGATAAGCCCCTCCCGGTACAGCCTGGCATACAGGGGGCTGGAGCTACCCAGCAGTATCTCCAGGGCCAGCTCGGCCACCAGCTCCTGGCGCAGGCGGTCCTCCCCCTTCCTCGGGGCGTCCCCCTTATAGCCCAGGTGGAAAATGGGGGCGGACACCTCCATCCGCTCCTCGATAAGGCTCCGGGCCGCCCGGGGCTCCTCCTTCTCGCCATAATCCTTGGCGGCGATGGGGCCCGCCTCCTTGGGGAGAATCTCCCGGGCTACGCCGCAGATGCGCTCCGGGTCCACCGGACCGGCCACGCACAGCACCATATTGGCCGGGTCGTAGAAGGCCTTGTGACAAGCGTAGAGGGTCTCGGGAGTGATCTGGGCGATGGACTCCACGCTGCCCGCCACACTCACCCGGATGGGGTGGTGCTTGTAGAGCGCGGCCATCAGGTTCATAAAGCACTTCCAGTCGGGGTTGTCCTCGATCATGCCGATCTCCTGGCCGATGATGCCCCGCTCCTTGTCCACGCTCTCCTGGGTGAACCAGGGGACGGACACAAAGGACAGCAGGATGCGGAGGTTTTCCTCAAACTTCTCGGTGGAGTCGAAGTAGTAGCCGGTGATGTCGTCGCTGGTAAAGGCGTTGGGGCTGGCCCCGTTGGCAGCCAGGTCCTGAAGGGCGTTGCCCTCCTCGGTGTCAAACATCTTGTGCTCCAGATAGTGGGCCACCCCGGCGGGGGTGTTGTGCCACTCCCCGTTCAGGCAAAAGCGCATATCCATGCCGCCGTAGTTGGTGGCGAAAAAGGCGTAGGACTTTTGAAACTCGGGCTTGGGGAAGACAAACACATGCAGGCCGTTTTCCAGCTTCTCATGGTACATGGTCTCCCCCACCCGGGCAAAGGAACATTTTTCCATGGCTCAGTCCTCCTTTCCTTTCAGGAAATAAATGGTATCCAGCTGCAGCTTTTGGGCGGCGGCGGCCACCTGCTCCCGGGTGACGGCCTCCAGCCGGGCGGCCAGCTCTTTGGGGGATTCCTCCAGCCCCGCGGTCGTCTGGCCCAGCCAGTACTCCTCCTGGCGGCTCTGCTCGTCCAGAATGGCCATGCAGGCCCCAATCAGGGTGCGGCGGGAGCCCTCCAGCTCCCAGTCCTCAATCTCTCCCCGCTTGACGGCCTCCAGCTGGGCCAGGATCTCGTCCCGGGCGGTCTGGTACTTGTCAAACTCGATACCCGAGGACACCAGCACCAGCCCCTTCATCTTCTCCAGCGTGGCGCTGGCGTAGTAGCACAGGGACAGCTTTTCCCGCACGTTCATAAACAGCTTGGACAGGGTGGTGCCGCCGAAGACGGCGGTGGCCAGGTAGAGGACAGGGAAGTCCTCCTCCCAGCAGGTGAGTCCCCCGGTGCGAAAGCCCAGGGCCAGCTTGCCCTGGCTCACGTCCATGGCCTCCTCCACCACAATGGGCTCGGGGCCGGCAGACACCCGCACGTCGCAGGCGGGGTCAATCCGGTCCTCGTTCACCGGCAGGCCCTCCAGGGCGGCGCGCAGGGCCTCCGCCACCCGGTCGGGCTGGGCGGAGCCGCAGTAGTAGACCTCCACCTGGGCGGTGCGCAGCAGTTGCTGATACCGCTCCCACAGGCTCTCCGGGGTGATGGCGGCCACGCTGGCCTCGTCCCCCAGCCGGTCCACCCCGTAGGCCTCGTATTTACACATCTCCTGGGTGAGGCGCTGGGTGGCGTAGGTCCGCTTGTCGTTAATCTGGGCCCGGATGCGGTCGATGAGATTGGCCTTCTCCCCGGCGGTGTAGTCCGCGCGGAAGACCCCCTTCTCGGTGCAGGGCTTTAGGAGCAGCTCCCCCAGCAGGGCGGCGGCAGGCTCCAGAATCCTCTCCCCCTTCAGGGCGTAGGCGTCATCCAGAAAGCTGGCCGCAAAGCCCACGCACTGGGTCTCCCCCCGCTTGCGCACAGCGGGCTCCACGGCCCCGCCGTACAGCTCATCCAGGGCGGCGGACAGGGCCTCCATGTCCGGATGGACGGCGGTGCCCCGGCGCAGAACCTCGGGAATCAGGGCGTTGGCCCCGGCGGTCTCTTTCGTCAGAGGGGCCAGCAGGGTGATGGACAGATAGGAGCTCTTAAACTTACTGGTATGCACCGCACGCAGCCATACCCCGGGAAACAGCTCCCGGCGAGTCACTTGTGACATATCCTTTGTTTCCTTTCTTTGAAAGAAAATTTTTTCTTTGACAGCTGGATTATCATACCACAGTTGGCACATAAAAGTAAAGTTTTCCAAAAAATTTTGCTGCGGGGTGGCAAACCGGGAAAGGCCGCAGTATAATAACGGTAATGAAAGGAGGGGATGGCCATGCTAAACCAGCCAAAGGATTTTTGGAACATGCGGGCCCGGACCTATGACCGGACCTCCGGCCAAACCTATGCCGAAACCTATGACAGAACGGCGGAGCTCTCCCTGCGCTATCTGAAGCCCTCCCACCGGGTGCTGGAGTTCGCCTGCGGCACGGGACTGCTCACCCTGCGGATAGCCCCCCATGTGGCCCATCTCCGGGGCATCGACATCTCCCCCCAGATGGCGGACATTGCCCGGGAAAAGGCCCGGGACCTGGCCCACGTGGAGATCACCAACACCGACCTCTTTGACCCCTGCCTGGAGCCGGGAAGCTTCGACGCGGTGTGTGCCTACAATGTGCTGCTCTACCTCCCCGACCTGCCCGCCGCCCTGGCCCGCATCCGGGCGCTGCTCAAACCCGGGGGGGCCTTCCTCTCCGCCACCGACTGCCTGGGCTCCCGGCCCTCGGTGATGGGGCTGAAAAAGCTGGTACATAGCCACACCGGGAAAATGCCCTATGTGGCCTTCTTCACCCAGCGGGGGCTGGAGCGGAAGATCGCCCGGAGCGGCTTTGACATATTGGAGCGGGAGAATCTCTATCCCAATCCGCCCAACCTGTTTGTGGCCGCCCGGGTCAAACCGTAACCTCCAGCCGGTGGTCCCCCGTCAGCCCCGCCAGCGGCACCCCCTCCTTAACCGCTTTTCCGTCCAGAACGGCGGCGTAGGTCCCGGTGCGCCGGACGGCAATGGTCAGCGTCCCTTTGGGCAGCTCCCACTTCGCCTCATACCCCGGCCAGTCCGGGGGCAGGTTGGGCTCCACCGTAAGCCGGTTTTCCGTCACCCGCAGCCCCAGCAGCTCCTGCACGGCCACCTGCCAGTACCACCCCGCCGCCCCGGTATACCAGCTCCACCCCGCCCGGCCCACCCGGCCGGGGGCGTAGGACACGTCGGCGGCAATCACATAGGGCTCCGCCCGGTAGATATCCGTCCTGTGGCCCTCCGGCAGGAGGGCCTTTAAAATGGCCCAGCCGTCCGCCGGGCGGTCCAGCCGGAAGCAGGCCATGGCCAGCCACACCGAGGCGTGGGTATACTGTCCGCCGTTCTCCCGCACGCCGGCGGGGTAGCCCTTGATATAGCCGGGGTCCTTGTCCCCCTGGCCGTCAAAGGCCGGGTCAAAGAGGCGGACCACCCCGGCCTCCCGGTCAAAGAGCCGGTCCAGTGCGGCGGAGACGGCCTGATCCCCCCGTTTCCGGTCCGTCCCACCGGGGAACAGGGCGAAGGACTGGGCGATGGAGTCGATCTGGCACTGGCCGCTCTCCGCCGAGCCCAGGGGGGTGCCGTCCGCGTAGTAGCCCCGGCGGTACCAACCGCCGTCCCAGGCGCTCTGGGCCGCCTGAATCAGGACGTCGGCCTGGCGCAGCAGGTCATCGGCCCGGGCCTCCTCGTCCATCCGGCGGCACAGGACGGCGAAATCCTGCAACACCGCCGCCAGAAACCAGGTGAGCCACTCCGACTCCCCCTCCACCTTGTCCATGCCGTCGTTCCAGTCGCCGCCCCCCATCCGGGCCAGACCCTGTGGGCCCGTCCCCCGGCCCAGGGCGCAGAGGATGGCCGCGAGGCCGTGGCGGTAGAGGGATTCCCGGACCTCGCTCACCCCGGGGACCTCATACCGGTCCTTCTCCCCCAGCTCCAGGGACCTGGCGGCGAGATAGGGGACCTCCTCCTCCAAAACGGACCAGTCCCCGGTGACGGTGCAGTACCGGCATAGCACCCAGGGCAGCCACAGCAGATCATCGGAGATGCGGGTACGCACACCCGCCCCCTGGGGTGGGTGCCACCAGTGCTGCACGTCGCCCTCCTCAAACTGCCGGGAAGCGGCCAGCAGCAGCTGCTCCCGGGTCCGCTCCGGCCAGCAATAGACCAGGGCGGCCGAATCCTGAAGCTGATCCCGGAAGCCGAAGGCCCCGCCGTTCTGGTACTGGCTGGTGCGGGCCATCAGGCGGCAGGCAATCACCTGATAGAGACACCAGCCGTTCAAATATCGGTCCAGGGCCCCGTCCGGGGTGGTGACTGTAAGGCCAGATACCTTGTCACCCCACCAGGCCAGGGTACGCTCCTGCTCTGCCCGGAAATCCTCCCGGAAGAAGCGGGAGCAGGGCCGCCCCGCCCTCTCCTTGGTCACCAGTGAGACGGGCTGGCCGTCGTTCAGGGCGGCGGAGAGGGGTTCCCCCTCCCCTAGCTGGTAAACCAGCCTCCCGGAGGCCCCGGTGAGGGTAAACCGGAGGATACGCCTGTTTTCATCCATCGGCACGAACCCCTCAACCACCAGTAGGGGCGGCCTGTGGCCGCCCGTTTTTGAGGTCTCCTCCAGCTTCTTCTCCCACCGGGCGAAGCCGGGACCGTAGGTGACGGCACAGGGACAGCCGTCCCCGGCGGCGAAGACCGGAATATCCTGGCCGTTTAAGTTTACCATAATTGTTTCCTGTCCACCCACCGCCAGGGTGTCGTTGCCCCAGGGGGACAGCCTGCCCTCCCGGGCGTTGCCCCCGGACCAGAGGAAGCCCGCCCCGGTCTCGTCGGTGAGCCAGCCGAAATTCGGGTTACATAACACCTGGCTCCACCCCACCGGTGGCAGCTGCTCCCCGCAGTGGATGGTGACGGTATCCCCCTCCATCGTCCAGAGGGCGGGGTCCGGGGACAGGTTCACCGGGGCCGGCGGGGTAATTATCTCAGATTTGAACGGGCCGTCAAGGGCACCGTCCTCTACAGGCAGCACAGCCTTCGCCCAGGCCAGCACCACCGGGGCGGCGTCGGGATTGGCCAGGTGGATGCCCCCCCTGGCCCCCAGAACCGACTCCGCCCCCAGCTTTTTCAGCTCCTCGGTCAGAGCGGAGCGGAGGGGACGGCGGTAGTCGCCTCCCTCCTCCAGCAGGAGGACCAGGTCGAAGGGATAACCCGCCCGGCTGAGAAACTGGTGCCACCGGCACCACAGGGCGGCCTGCTCCACGTCGTCCGGCCCGGACAGCTGCCCGGCGGCGATGGGCAGATCCCCGGAGATGCCATAGGGCCACAGGGCGTTTTGCGGCGGGCGCTCCGCCCCCTCCTCCGCCGACGCCAGCCGGGCCAGCAGGCCGAAGGCGGCCAGGGCCTCCCCCTCGCTGAGGGCCAGCTTCTGGGCGAGAGGGGCCAGAGAGGCGGGGCCCCCCTCCCTGCCCTCCACCATCCTCCGGCTTCCCGCCTGGGCGGCGGCGGGGCTGTCCCCCAGCGCCAGGGCCATGGAAAAGCGGCCCTTTTCCCCCTCTTTCAAAGAAACCGGGATGCGGACCATGAGGCAGGGGTCGGACCCTGCTCCGTTCTCGAGAGGTCCCGATGTTCGATTTGCCAGGGCCCGCAGCCCGCCCCGGCCCAGGGCGGCGGACCGGTCCAGACTAGCGGAGGCGTTCTCCCCTGTCCAAGCAGCGGAGAGATAGGGCCCCTCCTCATTCCCCCGGGGACGGCGGTGGAACAGGGCCCCGTTCCCCTCCAGAGAGCACTCCAAAAACAGCCGGGAGAAGGCGGGGTGGGCGTCGAAGTCTCGCTGGGAGCACAGGACGGGTTCACAATAGAACAGCAGTTCCCCCTCCAGCCTTTTTTTCCCCTTCCAGGTCAGCTCCACCCGGCGCAGTTCCCCGTTCTCCCGCCGGGGGACGGTCAGGGCGATCCGGACGGACAGGCCGTCCTTCTCCGCGTACCAGCTGGCCCCCGAGGCGTCAAAGGTCCAGCGGCAGGCCGTCCCGCTCTGGTACAGGGGGGCGGGGGTCAGTCCCATCAGCCCGCTGGGGCCGTTGAAGAAAACCGACACCCCGGCGGGGGCGCAGTACTCCCCCGGCCGGGCCAGGGTGATTGCATTTTCCCCCGCTCGGGACATGGTCAGGCCGTTGTCGCAGGCCAGCAGGCTGTAACTGCCATTGGACAGCAGGTGACACTGGGGGTACCTTCGGCCGAAGCCCTCCCCATCCCGGACCAGGGCGGGACCGGCGGCGGGGCGGAATTTGGCGGGAACGTCCCGCTCCTCCTGTCTCATAATGGGGGTGCCCACCGGCACCCGCTCCTGGAGCAGCTCCCGGTAGGCGGACATGTCGCAGTCCTTCATGAATCGCTTCTGCATCACATTGTCCCGCAGGACGTTGTCAATCGCCACCAGGCTCATTCCCAGGTGGTGGGACATATAGGAGCGTACCACCTCCCGGTCTTCCTCCCCGGACAGACGGGCAGGGGTGTAGTCCACCGCCTCGTACAGGCCGTAGCGGCCCTCCAGCCCCATGTCCCGCAGGCGGCGGAGGTTTCTCAAAGCGCTGCGGGGGGCCAGCAGCAGGGCCAGGAAGGAGGAGTAGGGCGACACCACCAGCTCAGTGTCCAGCCCCCGCTTCAGCCCCAGGGCCTGGACCCCGTGAGCCTTGTACTGGTAGTTCATCCCGGGGTCGAAGGCGTAGAAGCCCGATTCCGAGATGCCCCAGGGACGCTTTGTCTTGTACCCCCGCCGCTTTTGGGCATAGACGCAGAAGGACAGGGTCTCATAGAGGAAGGAGTTGGGCTCGCAGGGCAGCAGCAGATTGGGCATGAAATACTCGAACATAGTGCCCGTCCAGGAGGCCATACCGCAGTAGTCGTTGTCCCCCAGCAGCATCCGGCCCAGCCGGCGCCAGTGGCGGGCGGGGACCTCCCCCCGGGCCACTGAGATAAAGCTGGTCTGCCGGGCCTCGCTGGCCATCAGGTCGTAAAAGCCGTCGGTGAGCCTTTCCTGTTCCACCTCATAGCCGATGGAGAACAGCCGCCGTTCTCTGTCGAAAAGCGGGGCGCAGTCCATGGCGTTGGACAGCTTTTCCGCCCGCTGGGCCAGGGCAGTCTCCCCCCACTGGTACAGCCCCTCCCGCAGGGCAATGAGGCAGCCCCGCAGGTTACCGCTGTCCACGGTGGACACATACCTGGGGTGGAGGGGCTTGGCGGAGGAGGTGTCATACCAGTTGTACAGGTGTCCCTTCCACTTGTCCAGCCCTTCCACCGTGTCCAGGATATGGGAAATCAGCTCCACCGCCCGCTTTCGGGGCAGGATGTCCAGATCGGCCGCCGCCATGGCGGACAGCAGAGCCATGCCGATGTTGGTGGGGGAGGTCCGCCGGGCCAGAACGGGGCCGGGCTGCTCCTGCCAGTTGTCCGGGGGGAGGTAGTGGTCCTCCTCCCGGAGAAATTTGTCAAAGTAGCGCCAGATGAGGGTGGCCTGATGGAGGAGAAAGGCCCGGTCAGCGGGGGGCAGGGCCTTTCCATGACCAGAGGGCCGGCTCACCGCCCAGGCCAGGACGGGGGCCAGCAGCCAGACCAGTCCCACCGCCCTCCCAAACCGGAGCTGAGCGAACAGGACCACAAAAATGCCCACAGCCGCCGAAAACCAGGCCTTTTTGTAGTAGAAGGGGATGCTCCCCTTCCCCTTCTCCGTCTGGGCGGCGGTGACCCAGGCCAGCAGATTTTTGTGGGACACCGTCATCCGCCACAGGGCGGAACAGACGGCCGTCAGTGAGATATAGGCCTGGTAGGGCAGGAAAATCAGCTGGATGGCCGTCTGCAAAATGGCCCCGGCCAGGCCGGCGATGACGGTGGAGTGGTAGCGCCGCCGCTTGCCGGAGCGGCGCACCGCCAGCTCCGCCCCGGACAGCAGCAGGTTAGAGGCGGCGGCCACCACCGCCACTCCCCCCGCCCAGGCGAAGACCGTCCCGGAAAAGCACATGCCCAGCACCAGGGTCAGCAAGGTAAAGATGGGGGACAGGGACCGGCGCAGGTTGTCCAGAATCTTCCACTTGGCCAAGGGCGGCAGCGGGTTGTCCTCCCGGCCCCCCTGCCCGTCGGGCACCCGCCGACCCAGCCAGGGCAGCAACTGCCAGTCCCCCCGAATCCACCGGTGGAGCCGGGCAAAATAGCCGTACACCTGCCAGGGGCAGCCGTCGGTGAGCTCCACCTCCCCCAGCAGGCCCGCCCGGAGGTAGCTGCCCTCCAGAAGGTCGTGGGACAGGATAGCGTTGTCGGGGAAGCGGTCGCTGAGGCAGGTATAAAAGGCATCTACAGAAAAGACCCCTTTACCGGTGTAGGTGCCCTGGTCAAAGAGGTCGTGGTACACGTCGCTGGCGGCGGAGCCGTAGGGGTCCACGCCCCCCAGCCCGCCGAAAATCTTGGCAAAAAATGATTTGTTGGCCGCCTCCAGCTCCACCGCCACCCGGGGCTGAAACAGGGCGTGTCCGGCGGTGACAATCCTCTTTTTCGGGTCGATCACCGGCTGGTTCAGGGGGTGGAGCATGGCCCCGGTGAGCTCCCGGGCGGTGCCCACATTGAGGCTGGTGTCTGAATCCAGGGTGATCACACAGTTCACTTCCCTCAGCCAGCCCCGCTCCCCCGCCTTCACCTCCAGGCCGGTGTGCTTCCCCTTCAGCAGGCGAACCAGCTCGGTGAGAGCCCCCCGCTTCCGCTCCCAGCCCATGTAGCGCTCGTCCCGCTTGCTGAAGGCCGGGGTGCGGAAAAAGAGGTAAAAGCCCCCGCCGTACTTCTCGTTGAGGGCGTCAATCACTTTGCGGGCGCTGTCCATCCAGGCCGCCCCCTCCGCCCCCATGGGAGCGCCGCTGTCGGGCAGGTCGGCCACCACCCCCAGCCGCAGCTCCGGCCCGGCGTCCCGGTTGGCCAGGCGGTAGCGCTCCAGCAGGGCGGCCAGCTTCGGGCCGCTGTCCTCTCCGGTGAGGAGGGACACCACCACGCACAGGGTGCGGCCCTCTTTGGGGATGCCCCCCTCCAGCTCCATCCGGGGCACCGGGCGGGGAGGCACCAGCCGAACCAGCAGGAAGTCCAGCACGTTTTTTACGATGTCAGACAAAGGCAGAATCAGCAGCAGGGCGGCCAGCGGGGTCCCCGCAATCTGCCACAGGGCCAGGGCGGCAATCAGGGACAGGCCCAGCACCACGACCCCGTAGCTCACCCCGGAGCGGGAACGCTCCGCCCGCCCCAAAGGCTCCCGATAGAGATACCAGCCCACATGGCGGCGGGGGCCCTCCCCCTTCTGTGCCAGGTCGATGGCCTGACGGGCGGTCTGGCCCTCCTCCATGCGGTATTTTCTGGCCAGCTTGCACACCCTCTGCCGGTAGCGGCGGCGGGTGTCCTCGTCCATGTGGGGATAGTGGCCCGAGGGGTCCTGATTCAGCACCCGCTCCACCCGGCTGGCCCCCTCCAGAAGGGAGCTCCACTCCGTCCCGGACAGGGCCCGCAGGGCAGCAAAGATGGGCCCCATCTCCTCGGGGGGCACCCGGTTCTCTTTGAAGGCGCTCACATCGCCGCACAGCCCAGCCAGCCGCTCCACCAGCGCCCCGGCCAGGGCGGGGACGAACAGGGACAGCTCCCGCTCCGTCAACGGGCACACCGACTGGAAGCCCTCCAGGTAGAGGGCCAGCCGCTCCTGGTCCAGATCGGGGGCGGCCCACAGGGCGCTCCGGGCGCACCGCTGGAGGAGTGCGCCGCCCTCCCGGCTCCCCCGGAGGGGCTTTCCGCCTTTAAACGCCTCCCGGGCCTGCTCCCCCTCCCGGACGGCCAGGTAGTGGTTGTCCAGCAGCCACTCCACCGCCCCGGGGACAGTGGTCTGGCCGGCGCTCCATAGATTCAGCGCCTCCTGGGCCCGGCGCACCTGTTTCAGATCCGCTTTCAGCCCCCGGGTCAGGGTGCGGCAGGAGACCGTCCCCTCCAGCTTCAGCTCTCTGGCCGCGTTGGCGGCGTATTGCTTCAAATGGGCGTCGTCCATGGGGATGTGGGGGGTATTCATAACAGAGGCCTCCTGAAAAAGGAATTTTAGGCTCCCCCCTCCGTGGGGGATCTGTCGAGTGGAGCGAGACTGAGGGGGGAAACATTCCGCCCCCCTCCGTCAGCGGCTTTGCCGCTGCCACCTCCCCCACAAGGGGGGAGGCTTTTTTCAAGTTTCCCCCGCCTCTGGCGGAATATACCAAAAGGGCCGTGCCCGCCGTCAAGTATTTTGGCTTGACAAACAGGGCAAAATGTGGTAGACTCCCAAATGTAAAGTTATTCAGCTTTACATTTTTACTGTGAAGGAGGTCGTACTCCATGAAAAGTCAGGCCTACCGCATGACCATGCTCTTTGATTTCTACGGCGACATACTGACAGACCGCCAGAAGGAGTTTTACGACCTCTACTACAACGAGGACCTGTCCCTGGGGGAGATCGCCGAGAACTACGGCATCACCCGTCAGGGCGTGCGGGACGTAATCGTCCGGGCGGAGGCCGTTCTCACCGAGCTGGAGGACAAAACCGGACTGATTAAGCGGTTCCACACCATGCGGTCCCAGCTGGAGCAGGTGCACGAAGACGCCTGCCGGATGGTGGAGCTGTCCGCCCGGCAGGACAGCGAGGAGCTGGAAGCCCTCGCCCTCCGGGTTCGGGACACCGCGGCCGCCCTGCTGAAGGAGTAAGCTCATGGCATTTGAAGGACTTTCTGAAAAGCTGTCCGCCGCCTTTAAAAAGCTGAGGGGCAAGGGCCGGCTGTCCGAGGCCGACGTGAAGGAGGCCATGCGGGAGATTCGCCTGGCTCTGCTGGAAGCCGACGTCAGCTTTAAGGTGGTCAAGCAGTTTGTGGCCCAGGTCACCGAGAAGGCCGTGGGGGCCGACGTGCTGGAGGCCCTCTCCCCCGCCCAGCAGATTATCAAAATCGTCAACCAGGAGCTCACCGAGCTGATGGGCGGGTCGACGGCCAAGCTGGCCATCGCCTCCAAGCCCCCCACGGTGGTGATGATGGTGGGTCTCCAGGGCGCGGGCAAGACCACCAACGGCGCCAAGCTGGCCGGTCTGATGAAAAAGCAGAACGGCAAGCGGCCCCTGCTGGCCGCCTGCGATATCTACCGCCCCGCCGCCATCCAGCAGCTGGAGGTGGTGGGCAAGCAGCTGGACATCCCCGTTTTCCAGATGGGCCAGGCCAACCCGGTGGACATCGCCAGGGCCGCCGTGGAGCACGCCACGGCCCACGGCAACGACATGGTGTTTCTGGACACCGCCGGCCGGCTCCACGTGGACGAGGCCCTGATGGACGAGTTGCGCAACATCAAGGCCGCGGTGGCCCCCACCGAGATCCTTCTCGTGGTGGACGCCATGATCGGCCAGGACGCGGTAAACGCCGCCAAGGCCTTTGACGATGCCCTGGACATCGACGGCGTGGTCCTCACCAAGCTGGACGGCGACGCCCGAGGCGGCGCAGCCCTGTCCATCAAAGCGGTTACCGGCAAGCCCATCAAGTTTGTGGGCGTAGGGGAAAAGCTGGACCAGATCGAGGTCTTCCACCCCGACCGCATGGCCAGCCGCATCCTGGGCATGGGGGACATGCTCTCCCTCAT
>CAJUFJ010000010.1 GCA_910585815.1 uncultured Oscillospiraceae bacterium
TTTCTCAAGGCGCGGATGGAGGAGTCCGGCGGAAAGCTGATGAACAGCCTGGGAAAGGCGGAGGCAGAGGGCCAGGCGCGCATGGCGTCCATGCAGGCTGCGCTGAGCGCGGCCCTGGCGGAGCGCCTGGAGCGGGATGAGACAATCCGCAGAAACCTCTGGACGGAGGGGTTCTCCAAAGAAGAATTTGCCCACTTTCTCATGATGAACATGATGCTGCTGCTGAAAACGGGAGCGCCCGACATGTCCTTTCTGCTTCAGATTGTCCGGCGCGCCATCTACTGAAAAACGGGAGGAAAACATTGTGATACAGGCAATTGCAGAGACGATTTTCGACATTTTATACCTTGGCTTTGCCCTGACCGCAGGGCTCACCATGCTGAGAAAGGGGAAGGACCCGCTGGTGCGGAAGGCGGGCCTGATGGCCGCCGTGCTGGGCGCGGGGGATGCCTTCCACCTCGTACCTAGGTCCTACGCCCTCTGGACCGCCGGCCTGGAGGCCAACGCGGCGGCCCTGGGGATTGGCAAGCTCATTACCTCCATCACCATGACCATTTTTTACCTGATTCTCTACTACATCTGGCGGGAGCGGTATCAGATTACAGACCAAAAGGCGCTGACCGGAACCATGTGGGGCCTGGCCGCGCTTCGGGTCCTGCTCTGCCTGCTGCCCCAAAACCAGTGGCTCACATACCGCCAGCCCCTCCTGTTTGGCGTTCTGCGCAATATCCCCTTCGCCATAATTGGCGTTATCATCATCGTCATCTTCGCCCGGGAGACCAAAAAAGCGGAGGACCCCGTCTTCCGCTTCATGCCGCTGGCCGTGGCCCTCTCCTTCGGGTTTTACCTGCCCGTCGTGCTGTTCAGCGGGGTGGCTCCGGCTGTGGGGATGCTGATGATCCCCAAAACAATGGCCTATGTATGGATTGTGTCGATGGGCTGGAAGCTATACCGGCAGGGGGCGTAATACCGCCACAGAACAGAAGGTGGTTCTACCACTACAGCCCCGTGCCGGACGTAGACGAGCAGGCCTGTCCCACCTGCCAGAGAATGCCCCCGGCCTGATAGGCCGCAAAGTCCCAGGGGTCGAAGACGGCCCCCGGCTTCCAGACGGGGGCCAGCACCTCCCAGACCAGGCCGCAGACCAGCAGCAGGAGGGCGGTCTGCCGCCAGGAGCGGACAGGGGGCAGCCGCCCCCACCGGAGGAGCAGGTCGGTCCAGGCCACAATGGCCGCCCCGGCAAAGATATCGTTGGCGTAGCAGGACAGAAACCAGCCCGCCGGCCCGCCCACGGCCCGAGACAGCCACAGGCGGTTGACCAGGTAGAAGCCTCCCGCCGCCAGAAGAACGGCCAGGTCGAACCGCTTTTTTCTCATAGAAGCATCAGCAAAAAGACGGCCCCCACCACACCCAGAATGACGGCCAGCACCACCATGCCGAAGGACAGCGGCTCCCGGGAACCGGAGATCAGCGTCTCCGGATCGACGCCAGGGTAATTGGCCAGCACCTGGGGGTCGGTCTCCTCGCAGTCCTGGAAGAAGGAGAACAGGCCGGGATAGTACAGCTTGTTCCAAAGCATGTTGACCTGCTGGGCGGACAGCCCCCGGGCCAGGACGACGGGGGCGGAGTGGGCCAGCGTCTGGACGTCAACCTGAGAAAGGGGCTTGTGCAGAGGGGAGTCCTCCGCGAATTTCCCCAGGTCAGACAGCCGTGCCAGGTCCACCTGGGATAGGGGGTCCTTCTTTTTTAACAGCATCGTATAGCCCTGATGGTGTTCCGCCCCGTCCCGCAGGGGGCGGCCGCAGCCGGGGCAGAACTGGTCCAGCCCGCTGACAATGGCCTTGCAGCCGGGGCACCGCTCCGGGGCGGCGTTCCGGGCGGCTTCCTCCCCCAGCAGCAGCCAGTCAGAGGACACCCCCAGCAGCCGGCACATCTGGGCCACATAGGCCACATCCGGGTTGGTCTGACTGCTTTCCCACTTGCTAACCGCCTGCCGGGACACCCCCAGCTTCTCTCCCAGCTGCTCCTGAGACAGCCCGGCCTGCTTCCGGGCCAGGGCGATGCGTTCTCCCAATGACATAGACAATCCCTCCTTTTTCTGCTTCCAGCATAGCAAAATTCGGGCAGTTTGACAAGACAGGAAAGCTGGAAAGTTGTCAACGCCAGGTTGACAGCCGGCATTTCCCTGCCCTTTTCCCCGCGCCCGGAGCGGAAACATCTTCTGTAGGGGCGGACATTGTCCGCCCGCGAAATGGCACGCCCACCCATAAATTTGGAAGGTTTCCCCAATACCATCCGGTACGTTATGTAGGGCAAGGGCAGACCGGAACAAGCCAAGACTTGACATTTCTCCCGGAGAAGTATATGATGGTGAGAAATTGCGAACTGGAAACTGGAGGCGGCAGGACAGATGGATATTTCGCTGGTGATCCCTGCGTACAACGAGAGCGGGATCATAATGGACACCATTCAGACCGTATCCGCCAGGCTGGCGGAGCTGACGGCGGAGTATGAGGTGCTGATCGTGGACGACGGCAGCACCGACGGCATGGCAGAGCTGGTGCGCGGCTGCGGCGACCCCCGCGTCCGGCTGGAGGGCTATGCCTCCAACCGGGGCAAGGGCTGTGCCGTCCGGACGGGGATGCTGGCCGCCCAGGGGGACCTCATCCTGTGTACCGACGCAGACCTGGCCTACGGTGTGGACGTCTTCGCCGGGCTGCTGGAGCGCCTGCGCACCGGGGAAGCTGATCTGGTCATCGGCTCCCGGCGCATGGGGGGCGAGGGCTACAAAAACTACCCCCCGCTGCGGATTTTGATGTCCAAGTGCTTCGGCCTGCTGTCCCACATGATCTCCGGCCTGCCCTACGATACCCAGTGCGGCATCAAGGCTTACCGCCGGCAGGCGGCCCGGGCCATTTTCAGCCGCTGCACCACCGACGGCTTCTCCTTCGACTTCGAGGTGCTCATGCGGGCGGACCGGCTGGGGCTGAAGGTGGAGCAGTTCCCGGTGTCGGTCATCAATTTCCGGGAGTCCAAGGTGAACGTAGTCCGGGACAGCGCCCGGATGTTCCGGGATGTGTTCCGCATCCGTAAAAAAGTCAGGAGCGGGAAATGAGAGAGAAATTTGTATATCTGATCCAGCTGTTCGACCTGAAAAAGTTTATCAAGTTCGGCCTGATCGGGGTGCTCAATACCCTGGTGGACTTCGCGGTGTTTTACGCGATGGACCGCTGGGTGATCCGGGAGGGCCCAACCCTGGTGCTGCTGGGGATGACCGTTGTGGCCGGCCCCTATCTCTCCAACGCCATCGCCTATGTGGTGGCTAACGTCCATTCTTTTGTGTGGAACAAGCTGTGGACCTTCGAGCGGCGGGACCGGGTCACCCGAGGGGAGGCGGCCCGCTACCTGCTCACCAGCGCGGGGTATGTGCTCATCTCCACGGTGAGCCTGGCGGTGTGCATCCGCATCCTGTCCCTGCCTGTGATCGCCCCCCTGGTACCCCAGGGCTGGACCAACCTGCTGGCCAAGCTGCCCACCGCCTGCGTCACCATTTTTTACAACTACCTGATGAATAAGTTTTGGGTGTTCAAAGCGTAAAAATCCCGGCCCGGAGGTTGTTTCCTCCGGGCCGGTTTTGTCAGTTGAACAGATCGACCATCTGGATCATATAGACCACGTCGTTGACAAAGTAGAAGTACAGGTGCGGACCAATGCCGTTTACATCGTCGCAGTACCACAGGTAGTTGTCCGGGTAGGCCCAGGTCCAGTCTTTCTCGTCGGAGAGGAGTCCGAAATAGGCGGCCAGCACCTCCTCCCGGGTGGCCCCCACCCGGATACCCCGGGGGGTGACCATATCGGTGCGGCCCGTCTCCAGACGTTTGAGGAAGAAACTTCCTGAATCAGCGCTGTAGTACCGCAGAGCGGACACCCCGCCTGCGTCGCCGCCGCCGTCTACAGACCAATTTTCCCAGTAGTCCCCGGGCTGATAGATGGGTTCGCCTTCCTTAAACACTGACGTCTCCGGTTCAAAGTCCGGGAACATGGAATCTGTCCAGCTGCCCAGACCGACGGGGGTGGTGAAGCCGTCCCGGTACAGGCAGACCTCCAGGTCCATCAGCCGCCAGACTGCCTGACGGATGGCATCCCCCGAGGCCATCCCTTCCCGATAGTAGTCAAAGTGGACCAGGAACTCCGCCGGGCTGCCGTCCTCGTACATGCGGGCCACCAGGTAAGCGGGGGACCATGCCGACCACTCCAGCGCGCCCGAGCTTTGCGCAGAGACGCCGCTGTAGTTGATTTGATAGAGCCCCAGGAGCTCTCCCTCCAAAGTATCCGTTCCAAGCAAATTAACGGAGTCCAGACGGAAGTTCCTGTCCTGGGGTGTGTCCGGGGCGTCCGCCGCCAGGTAGACTGTGGCGTTGTACGCCGCCCGGAGGTATTCCAGGGCCATCTCGTTGAGCCGCGTGTCGAAGTTGAGGGCATCCGGCGACGACCTGTCCACAAAGCCCCCCACCGGCTCCTCCCCGGCGAAGTACCACTGATTCCACAGCGGCGGGTCCAGCCGGTCGGTCTCCTCAGCGGGGACCAGGGGAGCGTTCAGGCTGTACTGGTCATAGACGGTGACGGCCCGATCCTCCCAGATAAACAGCTGGTCCGCCCCGCTGACGGCGTCCAGTACCGCGTCGTCCACATCGTCCATCCGTCCGGTGAGGTAGAACACAGGCTGGCCGTCCGCTTTGATGCGGAAGCCCTCCAGGGTCAGGTTGTGAAGGGCGATTTGGTATCCCTGCCCCTCCGGATTCATCTCCGGTTCCATCTGCTCCGTCACCTGGTCCAGCAGCGCCTTCTCGTTCAGCCCGGCCAGAGCCAGGGCGTCCCCGGCAGACACCACCGTCCCCTCCTTCCGGTCGTAGACCAGGGAGAAGACGTGGCCGGTGTTCAAATCGGTGGTGAACTGCGACCGGAAAAACAGCAGATTCAGATACCGGTCGGTGGTGGAGGGGTAAAACAGGCACTGATTTTCCCGGGCGTCCGTTCCCGTCCGGGAATCGAGTTGAGCGTACTCCTCCCGCAGGTCGTTGAGGGCGGAATTGATCGCATCCACCGCCTCATTCTCCTGTCCGGCGGGGAGGGCCAGTACGGGGATTTCCACATAGTTGCCATAGCTGTCATAGTACTGGGTCTCCATCACAAGGGAGGGCTCCGGCGGCCGCTGGCGGCAGGACACCAGATTGCCGCAGAAGATGGCGATGGCAAACATCAAAATCAAAAAGGGCAGCGGCGGCCGCTTCTTGGGTCCGGCAAAGATATTGCGCAGTCGAATTTCCGTCTCCCTGGCCGACCCGGACAGGCCGGTAGAGAAGGGCGTGCGGGGCATTTTGTTATTCATAATAAACTCCTTTTAATCGGCAATAGGTTCAAAGTGGGAATAGCGCCATTTTTCAGGCAGAGGGACCTCATTATACTCCGGGTTATAGAGCTGGAGCCGGTACTGGGGGTCGATCTCATACACCTCCAGCCCGCCCTCCACCGGGACCACCCGCTCCTCATACTCCCGGCGGTCCAGCTCCTCCAGCGTTTTGCCGTCGAAGCGGTAGTGGGCCGCAGTAAAAGCGCCCTCGTCGCCCTGGTAGATGGCGGTATTGGCGCACAGGATATGGAGGGCTCCGTCCGGGGCCGTCCAGGAGGAAAACTGGCCGTCGTCTCCTCCCACCTCATAAACGGGTCCGCGCCACTCCTGCGCCTCCTTGTCCCACAGGCCCAGCATCAGGTTGCCCAGCCCTGCGGGGTGCTGGCGGCTGCTCACCAGGGCAAGCCCCAGCGTGCAGTCCTCCCCCTCCTGGGACAGAAGCAGCTGGGAGAACATAGTCTCCGCGGAATAGGGGTAATTTTCATGCTCCCGCATAAGCAGCCAGGACAGGTCGGGCTCGTCGGACGGGAGGGGCGTCTCGTCCACCATCCGCAGGGCGTGGTATCGCTCCTCACCCTCCAGCAGTATCGTATCCGCATCAACGGCCAGCCGTCCCTCCGACAGCTTCCGGCCGTCTGTGTACCGGAACCTGGACACCCGGAGCTGTCCGCCCTCCAGGGCCAGGCCATAGTCGAACATCCACCGGCTTTGCAGCATATAAGTCTTTTTGGCGAAAAAGTCGTATGCGATGATGCGGTCGTCCACTATCCCGGACCCGAAAGACGTCACAGAGCAAAGCTCCCGCAGGCCGTCGCCGTTTAGGTCGCAGAGAAAAACGCTCCATACGGGCATTCCAGAGAACAGCACCGTCTCATTCCCGTCCTCCACCGCGCAGACCCGGTCCGCCGTCCAGCGGAAGGTCACGCCCGGATACTCGGGCAGCCCGGTTTCAATGCTGTCGTTCCAGGGCATGTCCTCCCCCGAGCCGTCCCTGAAGTCCAGCCACACCTCCGCCGCCGGCGGCCCCTCCGGCCCGCCGCCCTCCTCCGCCACCTGGCACGACACCAGATTCCCGCAGAAGATACACACCGAAAACACCAAAATCAAAAAGGGCAGCGGCGGCCGCTTCTTGGGCCCGGACATAATATTGCGGATTCGCATCTCCGTCTCCTTCACCGACCCGGACAGGGGGGTAGAGAAGGGCGTGCGGGGCATTTTTTCGTTCATATTGCGCTCCTTTCAGGAGATGACCCGTTCAATCAGCTCCGGGGTGAAGTCGTGCCAGACCACGTCCTCTTTGGACGCCTGTTCCTGATAGAGTACGTTAAAGTCGGCCTCGCTGACGGGGCCGTCGCCATAGAACCAGGCCAAGCGGTCCTGACTGCTGTCCGCCCACTCCTGACGCAGAAGGGTTTCGGTCTCCCAAACCTCCGGGCTGCCCTCTCCGCCGTAGACAAAGTGGACCAGATTTACCCCGTACTCAAAGGCACTGAGGGAGTAAAAATGGACCCCGTCCTGTTTCAGGTCCTCCAGCCAGCGGGGGAAACGGAGGTAGCTGTACACCTGGCCGTTCTCCTGCCAGCGCAGCACCAGAAAGGCCAGCGCGGGGTCGCCCTCCTCCGTTTCCAGCCAGACCACAGCTTCCTCGGTTCCGTCTCCGTCCAGATCCAGGCAGGCAAAGCGGGCGGGCTTGGCAGTAAAGGAGGCGTCAGAGGTGACAGCCTCGGTGACCCGGCTGATGTTCAGTACCAGGCCGGTGTCGGCGTCGGTAAACATCATGTCGCCCAGCAGCACGGCCCGCAAACTGGCGGCGGACTGTGTGCTGACCGGAGCGGGGGAGTAGCCGCCCTTGGGCTCCTCCCCGGCAAAGTACCACTGATTCCACAGGGGCGGGTCCAGCTTGTCGGTCTCCTCGGCGGGGACCAGGGGGTATTGACCACTGTCCCCAGAGACCATGCAGTCGTAGCGGGTGTATTTCCCGCCCTCCCAGATGTAGATGCGGTACCATTCATCAAGAGACCCGCCGGATTCCAGCTCCACATAGTCCACAACGGCGGACAGATAAAACACCGGCTGGCCGTCCGCCTTGATGCGGAAGCCGACGATGTCCGCAGGCTCATACATGCCCCGGGGGACTTCCGGGTCGTTGGCGATGAGCTCCTCCAGCCCGCCGCACAGCGCCTCCTGGGTGACCCCGGCCAGGGCGAGGGCGTCCTCCTCCGTCACCTGGCCCCTCTCCTTCTTGTCATAGACCCAGGAGCGAACCCATCCGTCATGGCCATAGGAAGCCTCATTCAGAAAGAAGGTCAGGTTGATATAGCGGTCAGTTGTGGAGGGGTAAAACAGGCAGTAGTTGCCGCCCCGGATGCTCTGCTGGGCAAAGGCGTACTCCTCCCGCAGGCCGTTCAGGGCCTGATTGATGGCTTCCACGGCCTGATTCTCTGCCCCGGTGGGGAGCGCCAGGGCGGGAATCTCAATCAGGTTGTCGTAGCGGTCATAATACTGGGTCTCCATCACGATAACAGGCTCGGCGAGCGGGGCGCGGAAGGCCACCAGATTGCCGCACAGCAGACACAGCGCGCCGACCAGAATAATCAGCAGAAGGGGCGGCCGTCTCTTGGGCCCGGAGAAGATGTTGCGTATACGGAGCTCCGTCTCCTTGGCGGACTTGGACAGCCCGGTGGAGAAGGGCGTGTGGGGCATTTTGTTCTTCATAGTATCCTCCTTATCCAGGCATGGGGAAGTCATCACGCTGATGATCTACCAGTTCCCGCTCCCCCTGGTCATTGAATTGGTAGGTGTAGGAGTCGCGGCCGGCGTAGCCGTCTTTCCAGGTATCTACCAGCTGTTGTTTCTCTGTATCCACCGTCAAGTTAACGGAGGAAAAGAAGCCAGGCTCATATTTTCCGGTCTCCTCGTTCCACAGGAACCAGTACATGGGTCCGTTGTAGCTGCTGCCGCAGTAGATGCCAAAGTCCTCCGAGCCGTCGAAGTTGACGTCCTGGACCCAAATCCAGGAGGAGCCGTCCGCCAGGAAACCTTCATACAGGAAGCGGTCATCCGCCGGAACATCGTCCGGAAGGATGGTCTGGATCAGCATATTCGGGTTGAACATCATATCCCCGTCGAACACCTGAATCTGGTCGTAGATCAGGTGGGGCCCAAACTCCTCGCCGGTGGCACGCCCCCGCAGCGCCAGGGTCAGCACCCTCCCGCCGGCGACGGTGACCGTCTCAGCGTCGGTAAAGTAGCCGTCCCCCACAAAATCCCAGCCGGTCCCGTTCCAGCTCAGGGTGTAATACTCCGGGGCGTGCCACTTGTCCACCAGGACAGGGATACGGACGGAGTCGAGAGGGGAGTCCTCCGGCTTTGAGCAGTATGTGAGATAAGTGCCGGATATGGTGGATGCATTCTCGGTACGGTAACACTCGGTCAGGCTGCCGTCGGTAAGCTCAAAAATATACGTTTCGGCGGCGCCGTAGTTGCTGCCGAAGACCTCCAGCCCCAGAACCAGAGCGTCCCGATCCGGGCTAATGACAGATCCAGCCATCAAGACCGCGATAGACAGACAATTCTCCTCCTCGGTCCATTGGCACTCCACCGTTTCACCCCGGCCCAGGACGGCAGTGAGGGTGATGTCGCTTTCGCCATTCCCCTGGAGGTCAAACCGGGTGGTGGCCGTGACGGTGTCCGCCAGGCCGTCGCCGTCCAGGTCGATATCTTCCAGCACCACCTGGCTTTCACGGACTTCCATACCCGGCTCCCGCTCCGGCGGGTCGGGGAGGTCCGCCAGGGAGCTGCCGGCCCTGGTGTCGGGGACCTCCGTCTCCTTCACCTGGCACGACACCAGATTCCCGCAGAAGATACACACCGAAAACACCAGCGCCAAAAACAGCACCGGAGGCCGTCTCTTAGGCCCGGACATAATATTGCGGATGCGAATTTCCGTCTCCTTCGCCGACCCGGACAGAGGAGTGGAAAAGGGCGTGCGGGGCATTTTGTTCTTCATAGCGGTTTCTCCTATTTAAACTGTACAATATTTTCTTCTGTCAGGGGCAGATAGTCCAGCTCCAGCGGCCGGGCGTCTCCCAGGATGGGCTCCAGCCACGCCAGATAGACCGACTGGTCCACCGCATCCTTGCTGTAGCCGGTAAAGGTGGGGCCCATGTCCTCCGCCGGGGTGATGTAGTAGAGAATACCCGCCCTGCTGACGTCTTTCTCTGTGGGGAAGGGGGGCAAGGACTCCGGATTGATGTCGGAAATCACCTTTTCCCAAGCGCCCACATGACCCGCCAGCTCGTAGCTGTCCGAACCGGGCAGATAGCGGTAGATGCTGTGGGGCCAGAACTGACTGGTCCAGCTCCCCTGAGCGTGGGAGTCGTCCTCTGCAAACGCCCCGTTGCTGTAGAAGGTGAAGGAGGGGAAACCCGAGTGCTGAATTACCAGCGCGTTGTTGTAGTACTCCAAAATGTAGCCCCGGTAGCCGGCGTAGATGTTGGGACGGGTGAGCAAAACCAGCTCCTCCCGCCCGTCTCCGTCCACGTCGGCCACGGCGAAGGTGTTGTCTGCCATGTCGCTGAAGATGCCCGTGCCGTCTGAGTTGTCGGGCAGGATGGAGTTGTTGAGCAGATTTTCCAGCACCCGGACATAGGCCGCCCGGGTCTCCGGGTCGGGAACGGCGGCAGAGGGGAGCGGGGCGCGGACCTCGGCGTGGACCAGTTCGCTGTAACTCCGGGGCCGGGACGGCTCCGAATCGTAGCTGAAAAACAGGTCAGCGGTGAAGGTCCCTGTGCCGTTGTCCATGCAGGCGGTGAGGGTAAAACAGTCCATCCGGGCCTCCAGGTCGGCCTGCTCCCGGTTGGGCTTCAGGGAGAGGACCCGCCAGCCGCCGGGGTCGTTGGTGTAGCCCACCAGCCAGCTCAGCGACTGGAAGTATATGGGTATGGGCAGGTTTGTTTCCTCAGCTTCCCAGAAGGCCTCGTTGTGGTCCAGCTGCCAGATGGACCAGGGATCGTCCTTGCCCCATTCAAAATCCGGGTTGACGGCATACACGTCCACCCCGCCGGGGGCCAGCAGGGCCAGGTGGCTGTCCCAATAGGCCTCGTACTCGCTGAAGGCCGCCGGGGAGGCTCCGGGAGGCTCATGGCCGTAGCGGGCGTCCCCCTCCACCGGCCACTCCCAGGCCATGAACTCCCCGTCGAAGCGGATTACCCCCGCCTGATCGTCAAGCTGGCCGTTTTCCTGGCCGTTGAAGGTGTAGAGCAGGCGGTATTCCCCGTCATCGCCCCGGAAGGTGACCACCTGGGGGACGCCGGCGTGGCAGGAGCGCTGGAATATCGAGTGGGGCACCTCCCCGGTCTCCTTGTCCATGATGCCCAGAATCAGGGTGTTCTCCAGGTGGTCCTCCACAAAGACCGCCCCCAGAACCCAGCCGTCCTTCTCTATGAAGTCCATCAGCTGGGCGGTGGGGGACTGGAACTTGTAGCCGTTCAACCGCTCCGCAGTCCGGAACAGGGTCTCCAGCAGCTTCAGATCTTCCCCGCTCAGATTCGAGTCCTTCCGCAAGTAGGTGACCCAGGCGGGCTCATGCTCCGTCAGGTCCAGGGAGACATCCCCCGATTGGGAATTACTCAGCCGGTCGGGGGCGCTCTCGTTTACCTCAGCCACCTGGCACGACACCAGATTGCCGCAAAAGATACAAACGGAAAACACCAGCACCAGAAACAGCACCGGCGGCCGCTTCTTGGGCCCGGACATAATATTGCGGATGCGAATTTCCGTCTCCCTGGCCGACCCGGACAGGGGAGTGGAGAAGGGTGTGCGGGGCATTTTATTATTCATAGCGGTTTCCTTTCTATTCTCAGAGGAGGTCGCCCATCCATACTGCCGGGCCTAACTTGTACACACCGTCCGCATAAATGACGGGAAAATGGGCGCTGGCCAGGTATTCCAGGGTCGCGCAGGAGAAATCCAGGTGCAGACTGCAGATCATACCGCCGTCTTTTTTCTGAAAATGCACAACATTGCCCACCTCCACGGCCCCGTTGAAGGGCTCTGCCAATTGGGTCAGGTCCACCTTCCACTCCCGCTCCCCGCTGGACAGCCGGGCGGTCTTCCCGCCGGGGCTGGCGGTGATTTCCAGGGGGACGTCCGAGAAGTCCGGGACGGTGCAGGTCATAGTGTCCAGGTCGAAGATGTACAGGGACTGCGCATAGACCCCGGTGCCCCAGCCGTCGGTCAGCACCAGGGCCGCCTCGGGCTGGCCGTCGCCGTCCAGGTCGTCCACCAGCAGCGTGGGATTGCTGCCGAAGTGGTCATTGCCGCCCCAGTAGAGGTGAAAATAGGCCGTCCGGTCCCCGTGGCGCAGAACGATGCCCCGCTGCTGTTCAGACGCCCACGTCGGAACGGCAACCAGGGGTTCCACATCGGGCAAACTGTCGGGATTGAACACAAAGTAGGCGGTGACGTCCGCCCCCTGGTCATAGGCCACCGGCAGGAGGGCGTCCCGCCAGTAGTCCCGCCGCAAGGCTTTGTATACCTCCACCGTCTCCCGGGGCAGCTCGTCCCCAGGGAGGTTTTCCAGCAGGGCCATCTCCTTCTCTGTTGGAAAGTAATTCTCATAGAACCAGTCCCCGGTCTGACCGACGTATTTCATCATTCCGGCGTCCAGCTCAACCGGGGTCCAGGCCGGCCCCTCCGGCTGGGAGGTGTCCGGCGGCACGGAGACGGAGGCGGAGGTGTCGGGGGTCTCCGGAGGGTTGCCCTCTGCCTCCGCCACCTGGCACGACACCAGATTGCCGCAAAAGATACAAACGGAAAACACCAGCGCCAAAAACAGCACCGGCGGCCGCTTCTTAGGCCCGGACATAATATTGCGGATACGCAGCTCCGTCTCCCTGGCCGACCCGGACAGGGGAGTGGAGAAGGGCGTGCGGGGCATGCAGTTCTTCATATAGAGCTCCTTTCGTAAGCCTCCTTTTGAAAGGAGGTGGCGCCGCCGAAGGCGGTGACGGAGGATTGTATTTCGCCGCAGGCGAAATGTGCGAAGCAGACGGCCCTTCCGGGAGCCTTTCTCCCGTTCTAATCCGGCTTCTTCTGCAACCTTGCCACAGCGGCCAAAATGGTCTGACCGTAGCCGGAGTAATCCTGGGGGGACAGCCGGCGCAGGGCGTCCTCGTCGCAGGCCAGCTCGGTGTCCCGCTCCACCAGGCGGATCATATACCAGGCCAGCGGGTTAAACCAGTACAGGGCGTTGACCCACATAGCCAGTGTTTTCAGCCAAATATCCCCTCTGCGGTAGTGGGTGAGCTCGTGGAGCAGGGAGAACCCCAGCTCCTCCCCGGTGATTTTCCCCTGGGGCAGGAGAATCGCGGGGCGCAGCGCCCCAGCCAGCATGGGCACCTTCAGCCCTTGGCACACCAGCAGCCGGGGCCGGGCGTGGAGCTGGAGCTGATCTCCCAAGTGGTTAAAGGCAGCCACTGCGTCCCAGTCCTCCACCGGGGCGGACCACCGGCGCAGGTAGGACAAAAACCGCAGGTGGGCGTACCCGCTCCAGAGCAGCATGACCGCCGCCCCCGCCAGCCACACCGTCAGCAGCAGCCGGGCGGCGTCGAAGGACGGACTTTCCTCCGGCTGGGGTGCCGGAGAACCGGCAGAGGAGCTTGTCCCGGGCTTGGGGACGGCGTTCCCGCCCTGATTTCCCGGCTTGGGGCCGGAGTGGTCCCCGCCGCTGGGCGGGGTGGGGACATGAGAGGTGTTTGGCGGTGTAACGGGCTGGGTGACAGCCGGGGGATTGGGGACATCCACCCGGATAGGGGCCCGGGCCTCCCCACGAAAGATCAGGGGCATGGGGAGGGCCAGCCGCAGGCACAGCAGCAGCCAGGCCCAGCAGCGCCATTTTGCCCCGTACCGCCCCCGGGTGGAGCTGCCCATCCAGGCCAGCAGGAGCACGGCGGCGGAGCCCCCCAAAGTGAGGGCCCCCAGCGTGAGAAGAATCTGATTCATGTCCCCTGCCCTCCGTTCAGCTGGTCCAGCAGGGCCTGGAGCTCCTCCAGCTCGTCCCGTCCCATCCCCTCCCGGGCCAGGGCGGCCACAAAGTTCCTGGGGGAGCCGTAGAGCCGGTCCAGCACCGCCCGGCTGTCGAAGGCCTGATACTCGTCGCAGCCCACCAGGGGGGTGTACAGGTTGCTTTTCCCCTCCCGGCGCACGGCCACAAAGCCCTTCTCCGCCAGGCGGGCCAGATAGGTATTGATGGTGTTGGCGGCCCAGCCGAAGCTGGCCAGCCGCTCCTCCAGCAGGGCCCGGGGGGTGTCCGGCCCGGTGGTCCAGAGGGCCTTCATAACCTCCAGCTCGGTGTCGGGCAGTCGTTTCATAACAGATCACATCCACTTCAAATGTAGTTGATTATCATACTACACTTGAAGTAGGTAACCGTCAAGTTACAGTGCGGTTACAAAAATCACAATTTCCTGCCCCAACTTAAAAAAACCTTCACGGAATTTTCATAGACTTTTGGCCCAGAACATGGTAAAATAGCGGGAAGTATAAGGAAAAGTGTATCCGCCCCTGTTTGAGCGACTGTCCGGCCGGGAATCATCACCAGGAGGGACAAAACAGGCGCGGAGCGGGAAGCGCCCAGGGCGCATGGAGGTACGTTTGAAAAAAGAAGTGTTAGGCGTCAACTTTGACGATCTTACCCGGGAGGAGGCTGCCCAGGCGGGGGCCGCCCTGCTGGCGGAGGACAAATTCCACTATGTGGTAACACCCAATCCGGAGTTCATTCTGGCGGCGGAGAAGGACAGGGAGTTCCTTCAGGTGCTCAACGGGGCCGACCTGGCCCTGGCCGACGGCATCGGGGTGGTATACTCGGCAAAAATCCAGGGCACCCCGCTGAAGGGCCGGGTCACCGGCATCGCCTTCGCGGAGGATATGCTCTCCTGCCTCAATGAGCGGGGCGGGCGGCTCTACCTGCTGGGTGCCAAGCCCGGCGTGGCCGAGGAGGCGGGCCGCCGCATCCTGGAGCGGTACCCCAGCATCACCCTGTGCGGCGCCCAGGACGGCTACTTCAAGGACGAGGAGGCGGTGCTGCTCAAGGTGGCGGCCGCCCGGCCCGACCTGCTCTTTGTCTGCCTGGGGGCCCCCAAGCAGGAGAAGTGGATGGCCCGGTGGGGCAAGCACACCGGGGCCCGGCTGGCCATCGGCCTGGGCGGGGCGCTGGACGTTTTCGCCGGCAAGGTGGAGCGGGCCCCCGAATCCTGGCAGAAGCTGGGCCTGGAGTGGGCCTACCGCCTGAAAAAGGAGCCCCAGCGGGCGGGCCGCATGGCCAAGCTCCCCCTGGTCCTGGTAAAGGCGGCAGGGAGACGAGTGAAGAAATCGTAGGGACGCTTCACGAAGCGTCCGCCCCTACAGAAATATGTCCGAACATCATGTTAGGAGGAAATATTATGGTATACATCCTGTTAGCCCCCGGCTTTGAGGAGGCTGAGGCCCTGGTGCCGGTGGACATGCTCCGCCGGGCGAATATCGAAACGGCAACCGTGTCCATCACCGGCGAGCCTGTCCCCGGCAGCCACGGTGTCACTGTGCTTGCCGATGTCACCCTGGATGATGTGGACCTGTCCCGGGCGGACATGGTCGTCCTGCCCGGCGGAGGCCCCGGGTACAAGAACCTGGGCAAGGAGCCCCGGGTAGAGGAGCTGGTCCGCAAGGCCGCTGAAAGAGGCCTGTGGCTGGCCGCCATCTGCGCCGCCCCCACTCTGCTGGGCCGCTGGGGCCTGCTGGAGGGCAAAGACGCCGTCTGCTACCCCGGCATGGAGGAGGGCCTCACCGGTGCACAGCCCCGGATGGACCGGGGGGTTGTGGTAGACGGCAAAATCATCACCGGCCGGGCGGCCGGCTCCGCCTTCGACTTCGGCCTGGCCCTGGTAGAGGCCCTGGCCGGAGCGGCCGAGGCCGATAAGGTGCGCCATGGCATCTACTATTGATTCCGAAAAAAAGGTGCTGCGCCGCCGGGTGCGGGAGCAGCTCTCCGCCCTGAGACCGGAGGCGCTTGTCCGCAGCGATGCCGCCCTCTTTGAGAAATTTCTGGCCCTGCCCCAGGTGGAGGAAGCGAAAACTGTTTTCGCCTTCTGGGGCATCCCGGGCAAGGAGCCTGACACTGCACAGCTGATCCGGGAGTTGCTGAGGCGGGGCAAAACGGTGGGCCTGCCCCGGATGCTGCCGGACCACCGCATGGAGGTGCGGCGCTACGACCCGGACAGGCCCCTGGTGTCCGTCTCCTTCGGCATCTCCGAGCCGGGGGAGGACTGCCCGCTGATTGCCCGGGAGGCCATCAACCTGGTGCTGGTGCCTGCCGTGTGCTACGACCGCCGGGGTTACCGCCTGGGCTTCGGCGGCGGCTACTACGACCGCTGGCTGGCCGGCTTTTCCGGCGTGACGGTGGGCCTGTGCCGGGAGGCGGTCCTTCAGGAGGCGGTGCCCACCGAGGCCCACGACGCCCGGGTGGACCTCCTGCTCACCGAAGGGGAGTGCCTGTCCTTCTAAGGGGATGGAAAAAGCGGGAGATGCCTCCCCCGCCCTTCCGCTGTGTAGCGTTTTCAGCAGCCGCAGTCGTTGTCACAGCCACAGCCGCAGTCGTTGTTGCAGCCACAGTTGTTGTTGCAGCCACAGCCGCAGCCGTTGCCGCTGCCGCCCCAGCCGAACAGAATGATGATCAGAATGATGATCCACAGCGCGCTGTTGCCGCCCCAACCGTTGTTCCCACAGAACATGAATACTTCACCTCTCTTAAAATCGCGCCGGGACGCTGTCCCCGCGTTCTGTACCATTCTATGGCCCACTCTTGTCCCGGGTGACAGGGGGGCGGAAAAATTTGTTAGGAGCTGACCCTATGCCACAAGATTATTACGAGCCCAGAGAGCGCCGCAGCGAGCCGCACCCCTCCCACGGGGAGCGGGAGACCCCCCGGCGGGAGCACAGCGCAGGCTCCGGCGGCCGCCCCCGGAAGAAGAAGCGCCGCTCCGCCGGACGCACCGCGGCCCTGGTGCTGCTGTATGTGGCGGCGGTAATCGGCATGTCCATCCTGCTGGCCTGCATCGGCTGGACCGCCGCCGGCGACGTGCTGGCCCTGAATAAGCCGGAGAAGACCATCACCTTCACCATCACGGAGCACGAGGACTTCGACAGCGTAACCGACCGCCTGAAGGACGAGGGGATGATCGAGTACAAATTCCTGTTCAAACTCTTTGCCTCCATCACCCACAAGAAGGACGAGATCATCGCCGGCAGCTACACCCTGAACACCGACATGGACTACCGGGCCCTGCTGGCCGGCATGAGCGCCAACTCCTCCAACCGCTCGGAGGTGACGGTGACCATCCCGGAGGGCTACAACACCGACCAGATCTTCGCCCTGCTGGAGGAAAAGGGTGTGTCCACCGTGGAAAAGCTGCGGGAGGCCGCCGCCAGTCACGACTACGCCTTCTCCTTCCTCCAGGACATCCCCCTGGGGGACTACCACCGGCTGGAGGGCTACCTCATGCCCGCCACCTACGACTTCTATATCAACCACGATCCCATCTTTGCCATCAACAAGCTGCTGGTCCACTTCGACAGTCAGGTGAAGGACGACTTCCGGGAGAAGGTGGCCGCCGGCGACTTCACCCTGCGGGAGATCCTCACCATCGCCTCCCTTATCGAGCGTGAGACCACCGGCGAGGACCGCACCGACATCGCCGCCGTCATCTACAACCGCCTGAACAACCCCGGCGCCGGCACCCAGGGCTACCTCCAGATCGACGCCACCCTGGTGTATATCAACGGCGGCAAGGAGCCCACCGAAGCGGACAAGTCCATCGACTCCCCCTATAACACCTATCTGTATAAGGGCCTGCCCCCCGGACCCATCGCCAACCCGGGCATGGAGTCCATCATCGCCGCCATGAACCCCTCGGACAGCAAGGACTTCTACTACGCCCTGGGCGACGACGACACCCACCACTTCTTCAAGACCTATGACCAGCTGCAAAAGTTCATCAACAGCCAGGAGCGGTACAAAGCATCTTGACCTCTTTTGTAGGGGGCGGCCTCTGCGCCGCCCCTTTTTCACCGGGCCCTTTTTCTGCGGGGCGGCTCGGAGGCCGCCCCCTGCCATTGTTTACCTGTGGGGCGCGACGACCCCGGCGCGCTATCCGGGAAATGGGCCGCCGGGGTCGTTGGCCCCCACACACGGAGATGAGGCAAAGGAGAGATACCATGAACAAAATCGAACTCCTGGCCCCTGCGGGGGACATGGAGCGGCTGCAAATGGCGGTAGCCTACGGGGCGGATGCCGTCTATCTGGCGGGGAACACCTTTGGGATGCGCACCTTCGCCGGCAATTTCGCCCCCGAGGCGCTGAAAACGGCGGTGGAACTCTGCCGGAGCCACGGGGTGCGAATCCACGTCACCTGTAACACCATGCCCCGGAACGACGAGGTGTCCCGCCTGCCGGAGTGGCTGGAGTACCTGGAGTCCCTGGGGGTGGACGCGGTCATCCTGGCCGACGTGGGGGTCCTGGCCCTGGCCAAAAAGCACGCCCCCCACGTCCAGGTCCACATCTCCACCCAGGCCAGCGTGGTCAACTACCAGGCTGCCCGGACGTGGCACGACCTGGGGGCCAGCCGGGTAATCCTGGCCCGGGAGCTGTCCCTGGAGGAGATTCGGGAAATCCGGGCCAAAACGCCCCCCGAGCTGGAGCTTGAGGTCTTCGCCCACGGGGCCATGTGCGTCAGCTACTCGGGCCGGTGCCTGCTGTCCAACTACATGACGGGCCGGGACTCCAACCGGGGGGCCTGCGCCCAGCCCTGCCGCTACCAATACGCCCTGATGGAGGAGAAACGGCCGGGAGAATACTTCCCCGTCTACGAGGAGAACGGCGAGACCTACATCATGAACTCCCGGGACATGTGCATGATCGACCACGTGGCCGACCTGCTGGCGGCCGGGGTGAGCTCCCTGAAGCTGGAGGGCCGGGCCAAGTCGGCCTACTACGCCGCCATCGTCACCGGGGCCTACCGCCACGCCATCGACGCGGCCGCCGCCGGCATCCCCCTGGACCCGGTGTGGCGGGACGAGGTGGAGCATATCAGCCACCGGCACTACTCCACCGGCTTCTTCTACGGCCAGCCCGGCCAGTTCACCGACGACGCCCGGTACGTCCGGGACTGGCAGATCGTGGCCAAGGTCCAGTCCTGCGACGGGGAGGGAAACGCCGTCCTCACCCTGAACAACAAATTTTCCGTGGGAGACGCCCTGGAGCTGGTGGGCCCCGACGTCCGCCCCCGGCCCCTCACGGTGGACGCCCTGTGGGACGGGGACGGCGCACCCCTGGAGGAGGTCCGCCACCCCCAGATGGTCTTCCGCATGCACCTGCCCCAGCCCGTCCTGCCCCTGTCCCTGCTGCGGCGAAAGGCCGACCTGTCGCCATGATTTCAAAGAGGGACGTAATGTAGGGCAAGGGCTCTGCCCTTGCCTTTTCACCGAGGAGACAACCTGATTAGAAAAGGGCAGAGCCCTTGCCCTGCAAGAGGGGTGTTTGCGTGGGCGGATTTGCGCCTAAATCAAAGGAGGAGATGAAATGCTGATCGCGCGGTTTGGCGGTGGAGAGCTGGCGAAAATTGCCGAATTAGAGGAGCGGTATCATATAACTTTTCCCGAGGAATACAGGGCGTTTTTGGTGAAATACAACGGTGGCTTTACCCCAAAAACCAAGTTTAAAAAGGGAAGAACGGCTTCTGACCTGAAGGGCTTTTACGGCATTGGGAAGGTGAAGCTGAGCTTTGACTCGCTGGACATGGAGAAATGGCTGTGCCTGTCGATGTGGCCAACGGCCTGCGATTCCTTTGGAAACCTCATCCTGACAGGCCTGGACCAGGAACGCAGGGGAAAGATTTATTTTTGGGATCACGAGCGCGGGGGCGCACTGACGCTGTTAGGGGCTGATTTATCACAATTTGTAAGCCTCTGTAAAAGCGAAAGGATCAGTGAGAACGCCAGACGCTCCATCCAGGAGAGGGAGGCGGCACTGATCCAACGGGGCCGGGGCGGTGTTATTACAGACGCGCTGCGGAAAATGTGGCAGGATGAATTGGATAAATATGGAGATATGATACAGGAAGAATTGATACTGGCATAGGGGGAGAGGGAATAAAAAAGCCTGTCTCCCGGTTTGTAAAATAGGAAAGCGCGCCCCGTACAGGGCGCGCTTCAGCTTGTCGAAAAACTCTCTACCGTCCTCTAAGGCTCCCTCTTTGAGGGAGCTGTCGCCGCCGAAGGCGGTGACTGAGGGAGTAAAACAACGAATCAATATCACTTTTTGCTTCAAAACTCCCCCCGTCACGGCTCCGCCGTGTCACCCCCCTCTTTAGAGGGGGGCCTTTTTTGACAAGCGAAAAGCGCGCCCCATAAGGGGCGCGCTTCGTCATTCAATACCGCCGCACCACGGCCACCACCCTGCCGATAATCTCGGCGTAGGTGCCGTCGATGGGCTCATACTCAGGATTCTCGGGCAGGAGCCAGACCTGCCCGTTTTTCCGCTGGTAGGTCTTCACGGTGGCCTCGTCCTCAAACAGGGCCACCACAATCTCGCCGTTGCGGACCTCCTGCTGCCGGTGGACCACCACCAGGTCGTCGGGGAGGATGCCGGCATTCAGCATGGACTCTCCCCGGACCCGCAGGGCGAAGTGCTCGCCGGACAGCCCCTGTGTATCGAAGGTGAGGTAGTCCTCAATGCACTCCTGAGCCAGGATGGGGGAGCCGGCGGCCACATTGCCCACCACGGGCACCTGATTGGCCCGGGGGTCGGTCTCCTCGGCCACCGGGCCCACCGACACGCCGGGCAGGGAGATGGCCCGGGTCTTGCCCTCGGCCTTGACAATCACGCCGGCCTCCTCCAGCCCCTTCATGTGGAAGTGGACGGTGGAGGGGGACTTCAGCCCCACCGCCGCCCCGATCTCCCGCACGGAGGGGGGGTAGCCGTGCTCGCTGGTGAAGGCAAGGATAAACTCATAAATTTCCTTCTGTTTCCGGGTCAAGTTAGCCATAGCGGCGGCTCCTTTCGGTGGGGGGCACCCCGGCGCGGACATATTACACAGTGGTGCAATTATAACACAAAAATTCCGGCTTGTCAAACAAATGTTTCATAAAATTTAGAAATTTCAACCGCCCCGGCGATTCAGTCCAGCCGGGTAACCCAGCCATCGGCCCGGCAGGCGTCGAAGCACATGCCGATCTGGGCCGCGGTGGTCTTTTCGGTGGACAGCTCCGGCAGCTCGTCCAGACCGAACCAGCCGCTGTCCAGCGTCTCCAGGTTGGGCTGGAAGGAGCCGCCCAGGAGCTCACACAGCACAAACACCTTGCAGATGCCGAAGGCGGAGGGGGGCGAATTGTGCCGGTTCCGGTCCTGAAGGGCGATAACCAGCTTTGGAACCACGTCCAGCCCCGCCTCCTCCTTGACCTCCTTCACGGTGTTTTCGCCCACGGAGATGTCCACATCGGCCCACCCCCCGGGGAGGGACCACCGGCCGTCCTCCTCCTGAACCAGAAGGATTTTCCCCTCCTGAAAGACGGCGGCCCGGGTGTCCAGCTTGGGGGTCTGATAGCCGGTCTCGCCGCAGAACAGGTCCTTTACCCGCTCCAGAGGCAGCCGGGTCTCCCGGGCCATCATCTCGGCGGCGATGTCCCGGATGCGCTGGTAGCGTTCCCGGTCATACTTGTCCCGGCCGTAGAACAGCCCGGCCTGAGCCAGGGCCTGGAGCTCCACCGCCCACTTCAGCCACTGAGGTCTGTCATCCATAGTAAATCCCTCCCTTAAAGCGGCGGCATGTCGGGCCGGTCGGTGGCGTCGGAGGCGGCCAGCAGGCGGAAGTCGTAGAAGCCGGCCCGGGCGGTCTCCTGATAGGGCAGCAGCCACAGGGTCACGGGAATGGTGACCACCGTGGTCAGGAAGAACACGGGCAGGGAGTTGATCACGACTATGGCCTGCTGGTACTGGGCCGGGTCCAGAATAATCTGGGGGAAGGACAGCCCCGCCCGGTCCAGGAAAAAGAGGGTGACAATAAGGCTGAGGAACAGGTTAATCAGGTGCCAGCCGAGGAAGGAGAGCTCCAGCCGGAACAGCGCCCGCTTCCAGCCCCGCATCAGGGCGGCGCTGCGGTGGATGGGGGCGGAGGGGCCGTCGTCGGGCCGGTCGGCCAGCAGGTAGGGGGCCAGGGCGTACCGCAGCCGCAGGATGACAATGGTGGCAATCAGCCCAGCGAAGAACAGCATAAGGGTAAACATCCCGATTCCGGCCCCGGCCCCGGAGAGCAGCAGCCCAAGCACCGGGATAGACAGGGTAAAGCCCACCAGAAGATACCACCCCAGCACCCGGACATAGATGCCCAGATTCATCAAAACCACCCGTCCGGCCACCGAAAAGCCCTGCATCAGGGAGTTGGTGTCCGGGTCCAGCTGCCGGTAGGTCCACAGGGCCCACAGGCACAGTCCGAAGCGGACAACGGTGGTGTACAGGTTCAGCAGCAGCTGAAGAAACAGGTGGGTTGCGGGGATGGACCCGTCCTCCGCGCCGGGCAGGGGAATCAGGCTGAACAGCAAAGACACCCCGGCGGTCATGGCGATATAGGCCAGGGCCACCACCCAGAATTTCGGGTCGGTGAGGGCCATTCGCTCCCTGGCCTGGCGCTTGAGCTCGATGTGGTCAAATTCCATGAGGTGGTACTCCAATCCTGGTTTTCTAAGGGCCGCCGTCTCCGGCGGCCCGGCGTATCAAAAAATCACTCTGTGAAAGCACGCGCCCAAAAGCCTTCCCCCTTCCAGAGGGAAGGTCAGCTTGTCGAAAAACGCTCTACCGTTCTCTAAGGCTCCCTCTTTGAGGGAGCTGTCGCCGCCGAAGGCGGTGACTGAGGGAGTAAAACAACGAATCATATCACTTTTTGCGTCAAAACTCCCACGTCACGGGCTTCGCCCGTGACGGATGAGGGTGCGGACGTTAGGCGTACAGCTTGCCCGCCTCACTCCCACTTTTCCATAAGCTGCCGGATCTGGTCGGCCAGCTTGGCCAGGTCCTTGTTGGACCGGCCCCGGCTGCGCTTGACCAGGTCGGCCAGGTCGTGGGACACATTTTGCAGCCGCAGGTAGGCGGCGGAGGGGGTGGCGGCGGAACCCACCGTCTTCTTGACCTCCAGCACCACGCCCTTGGCCAGCATGCAGTTGGTGGACAGGTCGTAGACCTCCTCATAGAGGGGGGCGTGGGCGGGAATGCCCCGCTGGTTCAGGTCGTGGGCGAACAGCTCGGTAACCTCGCTGTCCCCGTGGACCACAAAGACCTGCTTGGGGGTGGGGGAGAAGTGCTCCACCCACTCCAGCAGATGGTCCCGGTCGGCGTGGGAGCTCAGGCCCTTAAAGTTGACAATCTTGGCCCGGACGGAGATGTCCTCGCCAAAGAGCTTCACCGAGCGGGCCCCCTCCAGCAGGTGCCGGCCCAGGGTGCCCTCCCCCTGATAGCCCACGAACACCACGGCGCACTCGGGCCGCCACAGGTTGTGCTTTAGGTGGTGGCGGATGCGTCCGGCGTCGCACATGCCGGAGGCGGAGATGATAATTTTAGGCGTCTTGTCGTCGTTCAGCGCCCGGGACTCCTCGGTGGACTGGGTGAGGGTGAGGCCGGGGAAGGTGAACAGGTTTTCGCCCCCCTGAATGACGGCGATGGCGTCGTCGTCCAGGTATCCCTTCAGGTTGCCCGAATAGATTTTGGTGGCCTCGGTGGCCAGGGGGGAGTCCACATAGACCTTAAAGCTGGGCAGCGACTGGACCAGACCGTCCCGCTTGATCTCCCGCAGGTAATACAGCAGCTCCTGGGTCCGCCCCACGGCGAAGGAGGGGATAATGATGTTGCCCCCCTTGGAGAAGACCTCGTCAATCAGGGCGGCCAGAGCCCCGGTGTAGCTCTCCGGGGGCTCGTGGTTCCGGTCGCCGTAGGTGGACTCCATCACCACATAGTCGGCGGTGTCCACAAAGGAGGGGTCCCGGATAATGGGCTGGGCCTCGTTGCCCAGGTCGCCGGAGAAGACGATTTTTCTGGTCACCCCGTCCTCGGTGGCCCAGAGCTCCAGAATGGAGGAGCCCAGCAGGTGGCCCGCGTCGTTAAAGCGGACCTGCACCCCCTCGCACAGGTCAAAGCGCCAGCCGTACTCCACCGTCTCCAGCATGTGGATGGCCTCCTCGGCGTCCATCAGGGTATACAGCGGCTCCACCGGGGGCAGTCCGGCACGCTTGCCCTTCTGGTTGTGCCACTGGGCGTCCCCCTCTTGGATGTGGGCGGAGTCCCGCAGCATCACGGACATGAGCTGTGCGGTGAGGCCGGTGGTAAGGATGCGGCCGTTAAAGCCCTCCTTCACCAGCAGGGGCAGCCGGCCGGAGTGGTCGATGTGGGCGTGGGTGACCAGAACGTAGTCGATGTAGTTGGGGGCGAAGTCCAGGGTGTTGTCGTCGTGCTCGTCCCGGCCCTGCTGCAAGCCGCAGTCGATCAGAATTTTCTTGCCGTTGACCTCCAGGCAGTGGCAGCTGCCGGTTACCGCATGGGCGGCGCCGAAAAATGTCAATTTCATAGGGCGGCCTCCTTATGTCGAAAATGGTTGTCTCTATTGTACACCACTTCCCGGGGAAAAGCTACAGTAAATTGTTAATTTTTACGGAGATGTTTTTCACCCCCCTGGCTCCCCCCTTGTGGGGGAGCTCCCGGCGAAGCCGGGTGAGGGGGGCTCAGGGATGCACCCATGACCGATGAGGGCGCAGCCGTTAGTCCTACAGCTTGCCCGCCCCGCATACGCCCCCAAACCAGTCATAAACCCCACCCTCACTCCCATAGGATAGAGGGAAAGGGGGAATCGCTATGGCGTTTGTGGACGACCGGGCCCGTCCCGAGATGGCCCATCACATTATTCTGGAGGAGCGGGAGCAGCTGTCCATCTCCGGCGTGGAGGAGGTGGAGAGCTTCGACGAGAACACCATCCTCCTCACCACCGCCCAGGGGGCGCTGGAGATCCAGGGGGAGGGGCTGCACATCGAAAAGCTGTCCCTGGACGGGGGCGACCTGCGGGTAGAGGGCCGGGTGCATGCCCTGCTCTACGAGTCGGAGGCGGGCCGCCGCGGGGGCGGCTTCCTCTCCCGCCTGCTGGGCGGATGACGGTGGACCTTCTCCAGCAGCTCCGGGCCCTGTGCCAGGCCCTGCTGCTGGGCGGTGCCATGGGGGTGGTCTACGACCTGTTCCGCATCCTGCGGGTGCGGGTAAAGCTCCCCCTGCTGGGCCCGCTGCTGGACCTGCTGTTCTGGCTCACGGCGGTGGCGGCTCTGTTCGTCTGGTCCCAGGGGGCCTGGGGGGGCCAGGTCCGGCTGTACGGCGCTGTGTTCTGCCTGGTGGGGGGCACGCTGTATTTCTGGGCCATCAGCCCCTGGCTGCTGCGCCTGGGCTACCTGGGAGCCGATCTCATGGCCGCACTTTTGGGCATTTTGACCTTTCCGCTGGGGGTGGCGGGGGGCATTCTGAAAAAAATCAGAAAAATTGTAAAAAACATCTTCCTTTCCGGGGCGAAATGGTATAGAATAGGGGCGATAACAGAGCAGCTGGATACCGCAGCCCAGCGCCGCACCCTTCGGGAGAGAGGAGAGAGGGACTATGACCTTCAAACGGGCCGGATTTTTAACAAAAATCGTCGTTCTGGCACTGCTGATCTACATGGCTCTCTCTCTGGGGGATCTGCGGGGGAAGATTCAGGACGTAGAACTCCAGCGGGACGCCCTGGCCCGGCAGGTGACCGACCAGCAGCTGGAAAACCAAAAGCTGGCCGACGCCATCGCAAACAGCGGCGACCCTGAGATGCAGGAGCAGGTCGCCCGGGACCGGGGCTATGTGGAGAAGAACGAAACTCTGTTTGTCGATGTGGCCAACTGAGGGGCCGCGGCGTTCCATGCGTGTGTTGTGAATTTTACAAGGGAGGATTTGGCGCTTCAATGGAGTTAGGTGTAGGGGCCATCGTGGATGGCAAGGTGACAGGCATTACAAAATTCGGGGCCTTTGTGGCTCTGCCGGAGGGAAAATCCGGGCTGGTCCATATTTCGGAGATTGCCTATTCCTATGTGAATGAGGTGAGCGACCATCTGCACGAGGGGCAGGAGGTCAAGGTAAAGATCATCGGCATCGACCAGGCCAAGCGGATCAACCTGTCCATCAAGCAGGTGGAGCCCCCGCCCCAGCGCGCGCCCCGTCAGGGCGGCGGTCCCCGCCAGGGGGGCGGAGGCGGACGGCCTCCTCGTCAGGGCGGCGGCGCCCAGCGCCCCATGGGCTTCGTCCACCAGGCCCCCAAGGAGCCCACCGACTTTGAGGACCGCCTGAAGCAGTTCATGCAGTCCTCCGACAGCAAGCTGTCCGAGCTGCGTTATATCGAGAAGAAGGGCGGAAACCGCCGCGGCGGCGGCCGCCGGTAGTCCTGCGCATTTTCCAGGGGGCCGTCTGCACAGACGGCCCCCTTTTCATCCCGTGCCCCCTCCCTCACAGGGGGGTGGCTGCTTCACAAGGCTCCCCCCTTGTGGGGGAGCTGTCGAGCGAAGCGAGACTGAGGGGGGCTTCCATCGCATAAAAAAGACGCCCTCAAAAAGGGCGTCCATGTGCGGGGAGAGACTCGCACAAAGCATATTGGTCGAGCTGGGACAAGTCTACCATAATTTGCCAGCGCAGTCAATGGGAACCTTTGTCGAATATACGCCCGTCCCGAAAATTCAAAACGCTTTTGGAAATACCGGCCGGTACGTTATGTAGGGCAGGGGTTCTACCCCTGCCTATCCCCGAAAGGGGATAAAATGGGATCGGAATGAGGCAAGGGCGGAAACGAGGTAAGGCAAGGGCAGAGCCCTTGCCCTACTGACCCCGGCTCGTGGGGGAGGGAAAATGCTATGCCCACCTGGAGCGGAACAAGAAAAAAGCTGGAAACGGACTACCTTTGTCCCGCCCTGCGGGGGAGGGTGAAGTATTTTGCCACCACCTATAAGAAATGCCCCGACCATGAGGGCCGGGCGGCCGTCCTGGTGGACGGGGTGGAGGTATTGAAAAGCAGCTATTATGAGTACGCCCCCGCCTTTTGGAAGCTCCAGAGTGAGCTGCGCCGGTTGAAGGAGGCCGATTGGCGTGAGGCCGCTCCAAAAGCTGGACAGACGGTTTTAGAGGACGGCCTGTTCGACCAGCGGGATTTTTACATGGCTTTCCAGAAGTTCGACAACCAGAGCATTGAATCCAGCCTGACGGACGAAAATCCCATTGTCCGCGTCTTCGCCCTGCTGGACCGCCGGCTGGGCAAGCGTCGGCTGGCCGCCCTGGAGGAGACCATGGAACAGGAGCTGGACTGGGTCCGCCCCTTCTATTTCCTGCGCATGGAGGCGGAGGGCCTGACGTTAAAGTGAGCCAGCATCCTATATCCATTAGAAACAGTCATATTTGCACGAACAAAATCGGGTTTGAACAGGTGCTGTAAATGAAAAAAATACCGGTTATCATTGTTTTAACTGCGGCGATTATTTTTTTATCTGTTCTGGCCGCTGCGCCGATTATAAATGATACTGTAGCGAAAAAAACGGCAAATGAGCTTACACATTTCCCCCTCCCCAGCAACACAGAATTGATTGAGTCGATATATAAAGCGGGAAAATTGGTTGGAAATGGCAACGGCATGCAATATTTTGGAGCAATTCTAATTAAAAGCGAACTTTCTTTAGATGAATTAAAAGAATACTATTCAGAATTTGCAGACAGTGAATGGAAGTGTATGGTCGAAAATCAGACGAATACGGATATAGGGATAATTGAACATGCAAAGTTGGCATTTAAAGCAGATATAGAAGGAAATAATTATTATATTGTCTATTCATGGGGAAATAATAACACTATTTTTCACGAATTAGATATAAGGGGTCATTGATTCCTGTTTGTAAGGAGAACGTTTATGCTGATTGTCAACGGCGCCGTCCACACCATGGACGGACCTGTCATTAAAAACGGCTATGTGGCCGTCAAGGGGAGCAAAATCGCCCGGGTGGGCCCCATGGAGGACTGCCCCAAGAGCTGGGAGGGGGAGGTTATCGACGCCCAGGGCGGGCACATCTGCCCCGGCTTTATCGACGCCCACTGCCACCTGGGCATGTTTGGCGACGCCCTGGGCTTTGAGAGCGACGACGGCAACGAGGAGACCGACCCCTGCACCCCCCACCTCCGGGCCATCGACGGGGTGAACCCCCTGGACCGGTGCTTTTCCGAGGCCCGGGCGGCGGGGGTGACCACCGTCCTCACCGGTCCCGGCTCCGCCAACCCGGTGTCCGGCCAGTTTGCCGCCCTGAAGACCGACGGCCGCTGGGTGGACGCCATGGTGGTCCGGGCCCCTGCCGCCATGAAGCTGGCCCTGGGGGAGAACCCCAAGCAGGTCTACCACGACCGGGACGAGACCCCGGTGACCCGCATGGCCACCGCCGCCATCATCCGGGAGAACCTGCGCAAGGCGGTGGAGTACGGCGAAAAAATGGATCGGGCCGCCCGGGACGAGGACGCCGACCCGCCCGACTACGACGCCAAACTGGAGGCCCTCCTCCCGGTGGTCCGGGGGGAGCTGCCTGTCCACATCCACGCCCACCGGGCGGACGACATCGCCACCGGCGTGCGCATCGCCAGGGAGTTCGGGCTGCGCTGTGTGATTGTCCACGGCACCGAGGGCCATCTGATCCCGGACCTGCTGGCCCGGGAAAAAATTCCGGTGATCACCGGCCCCGCCCTGGGGGACCGGTCCAAGCCCGAGCTGGCCAACATGACCCTGGAAAACCCGGCCCTGCTCCGGCGGGCGGGGGTGGAGGTGGCCATCTGCACCGACCACCCGGAGGTGCCCGTCCAGTACCTGCCCCTGTGCGCCGCCCTGGCGGTGAAGGGCGGGCTGGACCCGGAGGAGGCCCTGGCCGCCATCACCGTCACCGCCGCCGGCATCGCCGGGCTGGGGGACGTTCTGGGCACGCTGGCCCCCGGCAGGGAGGCGGATGTGGTGGTCACCAGCGGCCACCCCCTGGAGCTGCTGGGCGAGGTGCGGGCCGTCTTGATAGGGGGCCGAAGAATTTAGAAAATATTAACAAAAACCAGTGGACTTTCCGGCGGTTTGTGGTATAATAAGGATAACCGAAGGGGGACCCCCTCCTCCGGCCTATACCAGCCCTCTGGGCGAAAGGAGCGACGGATATGAAATTCGTATTTACGGACAAAAAGGTGAACCTGCCCGATTCCGTACACAAGTACGCCGAGAAAAAGGTGGGCAAGCTGGACCGTTTCTTTAAGGAGGATGCCACCGCCGCCATCACATTCAGCGTGGAGAAGGAGCGGAACAACAAGGTGGAAATCACCATCCGCTCCAGCGGCACCGTATTCCGGGTGTCGGAGAGCACGTCGGATATGCACGCCTCCATCGACGCCGCTGTAACCACTCTGGAGCGGCAGATTCGCAAGAACAAGACCCGCCTGGAGAAGCGGCTGCGCCAGGGGGCCTTTGAGCGGGCGCTGGATGTGAGCGAGGTGTCTACCTTTGCCCCCGATGAGCCGGAGGAGGGCGAGTACCGCATTGTGCGCAGCAAGACCTTCCCCCTGAAGCCCATGACCCGGGATGAGGCCATTTTGCAGATGAATCTGGTGGGACATGGCTTCTTTGCCTTTCGGGATGAGGAGGCCGGCGGGGCCTTCGCTGTGGTGTACCGCCGCAATGATGGGGACTACGGTCTGATCGAGGACGAACAGTAAGACGGTGAAACTGTCCGCCGGTGGCGGACGTAGAATACCAGATGTAATTTCGAAGCGAAATAATACACCATAAAACGGGCCCAAACAGACCCTTTAAGGGCCGTTAAGGTGCCAAAACGGGACTTTATAGTACCTGTCCGTCTGGTGCGGACAGAAAAACGGGCCGGAGGGCCTGCATTGAAAACTTTTGTGCAATTTGACAAGTGCGCCGCAGCGCGGCGCACTTGTCTGTAATGGAGACGAGAGGAGGAACACCGCTGTGAGCCGTGAAAGAGTGTTGGCCCTGCTGCGGGAGCGGCAGGGGGCCTATCTGTCCGGGGAGGCCATGAGCCGCACCCTGGGCATCAGCCGGGCCGGGGTGTGGAAGGCCATCGAGGGCCTGCGGCAGGAGGGGTACACCATCGCCTCCGCCCCCAACCGGGGTTACTGTCTGGAGGACGCCCCTGACCGCCTGCGGGTGGGGGAGCTGTTCGGGCTGCTGTCCGACGCGAAAATCGGCTCGCAGCTGCTGTGTCTGGATGTGATCGACTCCACCAACACCGAGTGCAAGCGCCGGGCCATGGACGGCGCCCCCGAGGGGCTGGTGGTGACGGCGGAGGAGCAGACCGGCGGCAGGGGCCGCCGGGGGCGGTCCTTCCAGTCCCCCAGGGGGACGGGGCTGTATCTGTCCGCCCTGTTCCGCCCGGAGCTGGAGCCGGCCCGGGTGAGCGACTTCACCGCCTGGGTGGCAGTGGCGGTGTGCGACGGCATCGAGGCCTGCTGCGGGGTCCGGCCCCAGATCAAGTGGACCAACGATATCGTGCTGGAGGGGAAAAAGCTGGTGGGCATCCTCACCGAGCTGGGGCTGGAGAGCGAGACCAACACCCTGGACTATATGGTGACAGGCATCGGGGTGAATGTGAACCAGAGCCCGGAGGATTTTTCCCCGGAAATCCGGGATATGGCCACCTCCCTGTCCCAGATTCTGGGCCGCCCGGTGCGCCGGGCGGAGCTGGCCGCCCAGATTGTGCTGGCCCTGGACCGGATGTACGCCGGCTACCCCGAGGACCGGGCGGAGTATCTGGCCAAATATCGGGCCGACTGCATCACCACCGGACACCAGGTCCAGCTGATTACCCCCACCGCCCGCCGGCAGGCCTTCGCCCTGGAGATTGACGACGACTTTAACCTGGTGGTGGAGCTGTACAACGGGAAGCGGGAGACCGTCTCCGCCGGGGAGGTGTCCGTGCGGGGGATGTATGGGTATGTGTGATGGAAGGGGGGCCGGTTTTGCCGGTTCCGTTTTATCCCGGTTCTGTTTTATCCCCGAAGGGGATAGGCAGGGGTAGAACCCTTGCCCTACAGGACGAACCCTTATGTAGGGGCGGCCTGTGGCCGCCCGAAATCAACCGGCACAAATCGAATAAAAGCGGGCGGCCACAGGCCGCCCCTACAAATCGTGTCAATTCGCCGGATTGTGATAAAATATGCGGTCGGACATTCTTACATACGTTGTGACCTTCGGTTTTGGCCTTGCTATCCCGGGTCTGTTTTATCCCCTTCGGGGATAGGCAAGGGTAGAACCCTTGCCCTACAGGACGAACCCTTATGTAGGGGCGGCCTGTGGCCGCCCGAAATCAACCGGCACAAATCGAATAAAAGCGGGCGGCCACAGGCCGCCCCTACAAATCGTGTCAATCCGCCGAATTGTGATAAAATATGCGGTCGGACATTCTTACATACGTTATGGCCTTCGGTTTTGGCCCTGCTATCCCGAGTCTGTTTTATCCCCGAAGGGGATAGGCAAGGGTAGAACCCTTGCCCTACGGGCGGTTGTGGCAGAGGTAAGCATCGTTCCACGCAGGGAGGATGACGGGTGAGGGTGTGGTGAGATTATCGCCTCGTATCGAAAGAACTGCTTGCCCGCCCCGCCCCCTCATCCGCCCCAGTGTGCGCACTGGGGCACCTTCCCCCCGGAGGGTGGAAGGCTTTTCCCTGCGGGGGACGGATGGGGTTTGACCGATTATCCGGGAAAATCGACCACTTATCTCCAATGACTTGCCCCCTTTCCTCCGGTTCGCTATACTGGAGGAAAGGGGGCGGTGTTTTGGAGAAAATCTGGAAGAATGGGCGGTTTTGGGGATGCGTCCTGCTGTTTGCGGGGCTGTTTGGACTGGCGCTGTACTTTGAGCACATTGACCGCTATCATCCGTTTCCGTATATTATGGTGTTTCATGCCCTGACCCTCGTTTCATGGGTGTGGGGGCTGTACCACCGCCGGAAGCCGGGGGACAGGCGCGCCTGGGGGTGCTGGGTCCTTTTAAGCGCCCTGCCGCAGACGCTGATGTGCATGGTGAGTTTTGTGGCCTGGGGGCTGCTGGGGATGTCCCTGATTATGGGGGTCGCCGCCATCATATGCAGAGAAAAATAGGGCAGGCCCGCCGTTGGCGGGCCTGGCTTTTATGTCAGCTTGGATTCGATCCAGGTCAGCAGGTCCTGGAAAACCTCCTGGCGGTTGGTCTCGTTGAACATCTCGTGGCGGCCGCCGGGGTAGAGCTTTACGGTGACGTCACTGCACCCCGCGGCGCGGAACATCCCTGCCACCTTCCGCACCCCCCGGCCCATTGCGCCCACCGGGTCCTGGTCACCGGAGAAGAAATAGACCGGGGTGTCCTTTGCCATTTTGGCCAGATTGCTCCGGTCCGCGATGAATTGCAGGCCGCCCATCATGTCCCGGAACATGGCCGCCGTGATCAGAAAGCCGCACAGTGGGTCAGCCAGGTAGGCGTCCACCGCCGCCTCGTCCCGGCTGAGCCAGTCGGAGGTGGTGCGGTTGGGCTTGAAGGCCCGGTTGTAGCTGCCAAAGGGCAGGTCGTTTAACCGCTTGCTCACATGGTCGGGGCCCCGGAGCTTGCAGAGAGCTTCGGCCAGGGCCTTGCCGGAGGCCACAGCGGCGGCGGACTCCTGGCCTGTGCCCGACAGGATGGCGGCGTCCACCGTGCCCGGCCAGCGGATCAGATAGGTGCGGGTGAGGAAGGAGCCCATGGAGTGGCCCAGGATCACATAGGGCAGGGCGGGGTGTTTTTCCCCCTCCAGCTCCCGCAGGCGGTGGACGTCCCGGGCCACCAGGTCCCAGCCGTTTTGGGGGCCGAAATAGCCGAACTTGCCCCCGGCGGTGAGTCCGTGGCCGAGATGGTCCTCGCCGCACACCACGTAGCCGTGGGCGGCCAGGAAGCGGGCCGCCTGGTCGTAGCGGCCGATGTGCTCCGCTACGCCGTGGACAAGCTGCACCACCCCACGGGGGGCGCCCTCGGGCACCCACTCCCGGGCGTGGACGGCGTGGATGCCGTCGGAGGAGGGATAGGAAAGGTCGAAGGTCTGGATCATAGCGCACCTCGTTTTCTTCTGTAGGGGCGGATATCATCCGCCCGCCTGAAAAGGACCGGTGAATATTATGTGCGGGCGGGCACTGCCCGCCCCTACACAGCATACCCCAAAAGAACCGTTTTCGTCAAGCCATCTGTTCCAACAGTGAGCGGATGGTGCCGGCGTGGTAGGCCCCCTCCTGGGCCAGCTCCAGGTAGAGCTCCCGCAGGCAGGGGTCGGCGGTGGTCTGGGCGGCCTGTTTGTTCTGCTGCTCCCACTGCTGCTCCCAGAGGAACTGCTGCCGCAGGGCCAGGGGTAGAGAGGCGGGCAGGGTGGGGGCGGCGCAGCGGGGGGTATAGCGCCGGCCGGTGATGAGAAAGTAGGCGGCGGACAGCCGGCGGAAGGCGGAACGGTGGTCGCAGGCCAGAACGGCCAGCGCACGGGCGCAGGCGCCGCTGGCCCGGCGGGTCATGGCCCGGGCGGCGGCCGCGCCGGACTGGGCCAGAGTCATCAGCGCCTCCAAACGGGCGGCGTCCCCCTGGGAGGCCTCGCCCAGGCAGAAGGTGGGGGCGTCGGGGGTGACGGGTACGTCCGGGCAGGCGGGACAGTCCGGGCACTGGGGGCAGTCGGGACACTGGGGACAGTCCGGGCAGGCAGGACAGTCGGGGCATGCCGGCTCGGCGGGGCAGTCGGGCACCGGGGGGAGGTCCGGGGTGACAGGGGGCTGCTCCTCCTCCGGTGGTTCCACCGGGGGCGGCTCTACAGGCGGGGTCTCCTCCGGGGGCTCGGTGGGCTGGGCGGGGACGGCGCTGTCCGGGATGGCGTCGGACCGGGGGGCGGGCTGGTTGGGCATTACCCGGTCCCAGACCCGCTGGAAGGTGTTGGGGTCGATGTCCTGCCCGCGCAGGGCAGGAAGATCAACTTTTAATTCCATGATGTAAGACTCCTTTGCTGGAAAAATAGTCCGGGGGACTATCCCATCCTATGCCCTGGAAGGAGCTTTGGATTGCGTGAGGGGGAAAAATGTGGTACAATGCCTTGGTCACCTTTGCCGGGAGGAGCGTGTGCATATGGAAGAAAAAATATACCCGGTGGCGGGAATCGTCAACAGCCCCCACCAATTTTCCTACGAAAACGGAATCGTTGTGACCTGTGTAGAGCCCGGGCTGGCCCGGGGGGAGCTCCGCGCCGGACCGGACTCCATCAATCCCCACGGGATGATTCATGGTGGGGCTATGGCGACGTTGGCGGATACGGTGGCGGGTTGCTGCGCCTGTTCCAAGGGGGGCAACTGCGTGACCGCCTCCAGCTCGATGGAGTTTCTGCGCCCTGCTCAGGGGGATTTGTTTTGTGAGGCTACCCCCAAAAAGCTGGGACGGCAGCTGTCGGTGATTCAGGTTACCATTACCAATGCCGGGGGGAAGACGGTGGCGACCGGGACGTTTAGTTTTTTTATGGCGCGGCCGGGGGAGGGATGAGTGGGGAATCCCCCAGTCACCGCCTGCGGCGGTGCCAGCCATCTCGGCCTAAGAGCCGCCGCTTTGCGGAGGTTGGCCTCGAAACGCGCCTGCGGGCGCAGCCTTTAGCAAGGGGGCCTTTGGAGCGGGAACGGTCCGGTTTGCGCCGAAAAGCCTCCTTTAGAAAGGAGGTGCCCCAGTTCGCAAACTGGGGCGGAGGATTGTATTTCGCCGCAGGCGAAATGTATGAAATAATCAAGGTTTGCAAAACTTTGTTTACTGCGTATGTTTTGCTTCGCAAAACGCAATCCTCAGTCAGCCTTCGGCTGACAGCCCCTTTCAAAAGGGGCCTTTGGAGCGGCAACGAAACAGTCTGCGTCGAAAAGCCCCCCCTTGCTAAAGGGGGGAGGGCCGCCGGACGTAGTCCGGTGGCGGGGGGATTCTGTATTTTGCCGGTCCTATTTTATCCTGATACCGTTTTATCCCCTTCGGGGATAGGCAAGGGTAGAACCCTTGCCCTACGGGCGGTTGTGTCAAAGGCAACCGTTGTTGTTCGCAGGGGGGAAGGGGGCTGCGGGGGGCGACGAGCCCGGGGGAGCGGAAAAATGACCGTTTTTACCGTTTTTATAAATTAACCATTGACAATCCTGCAAGTCCGTGGTAGGATAACTGCAATTCTATATGAGGATAGAGGCGCGGCGCTCATGCGTACTGCGGGATATGGCCAGGCAGCCGTCCCGCGGGAGAGGGTGCGCCGCCGAAGGTCGGACGGCTTGCCTGAGCCGTTGGTCCTGGGCCGTTGGGAGAATATCCTGCGGACTGTCACGAGAGTGGAGCGCTATCCAGAGGTCCCCGGTGTGAGGCTGGGGGCGTCCGGTTTTGCCGTGGGGCGCGTTCTGCGCACCGCGGTTTTGTTTTGCGCGAAAGGGGCTGTGTGTGGCCCTAAAAATTAGGAGGGAATACAAATGAGAACCAGAAGAACCTTTGGCCTGCGGACCATTGTCCTTGTGATGATGCTGCTGGCCATGATGACCACCGCCTTCGCCGCCGGCGACCCCACCGACGCCACCGGCACCAAGATGATCGAGTGTCCCGACTGCGGCGCGGTGGGGGTGGTGCTGTCCGACGAGGCCGAGGCCGTTACCTGTGAGACCTGCGGAGGCACCGGCTATGTCCAGTCCCCCAGCAGCTTCTTCAACACCCCAATGGCCCTGCTGCCCCCCGTAATCGCCATCGCCCTGGCCCTGATTACCAAGGAGGTCTACTCCTCCCTGTTCATCGGCATCCTGGTGGGCGGGCTGCTCTACTCCAACTTCTCCTTTGAGGGGACGGTGCTCCACGCCTTTAACGACGGCATTGTGGCCTCCCTGTCCGACGGCTACAACGTGGGCATCCTGGTGTTCCTGGTCATCCTGGGCGTGATGGTGTGCCTGATGAACAAGGCGGGCGGCTCCGCCGCCTTCGGCCGCTGGGCCAAGCACAACATCAAGTCCCGGGCCGGGGTCCAGCTGGCCACCATCGTGCTGGGCTGCCTGATTTTTATTGACGACTACTTTAACTGCCTCACCGTGGGCTCCGTTATGCGCCCCGTTACCGACAAGCAGAATGTGTCCCGGGCCAAGCTGGCCTACCTCATTGACGCTACCGCCGCCCCCATCTGCATCATCGCCCCCATCTCCTCCTGGGCGGCCGCCGTGGCCTCCTTCGCGGAGGACGGACAGGGCCTGAACCTGTTCATCAAGGCCATCCCCTACAACTTCTACGCCCTCCTCACCGTGGTGATGATGGTGGGTATGGTGCTGATGGGCGTGGAGTTCGGCACTATGGCCCGGTATGAGAAGAACGCTGTGGAAAACGGCGACCTCTTTTCCGGCTCCAACCCCTATGCCATGCTGGACGAGGAGAACGACGAGAGCAAGGGCATTGTGCTGGACCTGGTGCTGCCCATCCTGGTGCTGGTGGTGGCCTGTGTTATCGGCATGATCTACTCCGGCGGCTTCTTCTCCGGGGAGAACTTTGTGGACGCCTTCTCCAACTCCGACGCCTCCGTGGGCCTGATGCTGGGCTCCGCCTTCGGCCTGCTGTTTGCCTTCCTCTACTACCTGGTGCGCCGGTCCATGTCCTTTAAGGAGATGATGGGCTGCATCCCCGAGGGCTTTAAGGCCATGGTGCCCGCCATTTTGATCCTCACCTTTGCCTGGTCCCTGAAGGGCATGACCGACTCCCTGGGCGCCAAGTTCTTTGTCCGGGACTTTGTCCGCTCCGCCTCCGGGCTGCAGGTGGTGCTGCCCGTGATCGTGTTTGCCGTGGGCTGCCTGCTGGCCTTCGCCACCGGCACCAGCTGGGGTACCTTCGGTATCCTGATTCCCATTGTGCAGAGCGTGTTCGAGATGGACAACCCTATGGCCATTATCTGCATCTCCGCCTGTATGGCCGGCGCGGTGTGCGGCGACCACTGCTCCCCCATCTCCGACACCACCATTATGGCCTCCGCCGGCGCACAGTGTGACCACGTGAATCACGTGTCTACCCAACTGCCCTACGCCGTCTCCTGCGCCGTGATCTCCGGTATTACCTACCTGATTGCCGGCTTGCTGGTGACGGCAAAGGCGCCCGGGATTATCTCCCTGCCCATCGGCATCGTGCTGATGCTTGGGTTCCTCTTTGTGATGAAGGGACGCCGGCAGAACGTCTGAACCTAATCAGATAAAAAATGAGGCCGCCCCACCGGGGCGGCCTCACGTTTACTCCGTAGGCTTGACGTATCCGATTTTGACATCCGGGTTTTGGGCGGCGATGTGGTCCAGGCACTGCTGGCCGGTGGGCTTGTCAAGCACCTGGCCCCGGCGCTCCTGGCCGTCGGCGCAGGCCATGACCAGGTAGAACTGGTCGAAGTTGGCGGTGGCGCAGCACATTCGGGCCTTGACCTCCTCCTGACGCAGCCAGGCCCGGGTGATCTGGCTGTATGGCAGGCAGGAGACGCCGGAAAATTTGCGGAGGTAGAGACACTGCTCCCCCAGGTGCACCTTGCCCATGTTGCGGGCCTGGGCGTAGTCCTGGGCCAGCGCCTGCGTGGGCAGGACAGCGCCGGGTATCTCCGGTTTGAATTTCATGGAAATCGCCTCCTTTTTGGGTATTGTACCACAATTTATTTGTTAACGCAAGTGATTCTTGTTTGTAGGGGCGCATATTGTGCGCCCGTCCTGACATCACAAGGCTGTGCGGGCGCACAATGTGCGCCCCTACGGAAAAATATCGAAAATTCCCGGGAAAACCCTTGACAACTGTCTGTCCCGCTGGTAAAATACTGAGGCCGCATCGAGACAGGCTGTCAAGAGGGAGAGCCCCCGCCTGCAAGAGCGAGTCCGTAATAAAGGAGTTGAATACTATGCAGGCAATCATCGTTACCGGCGGCAAGCAGTATAAGGTGGCGGAGGGCGACACCCTGTTCATCGAGAAGCTGGAGGCCGAGGCCGGCCAGGCCATTACCTTCGACCAGGTGCTGGCGGTTCTGGACGGGGACAAGGCTACCTTTGGCGCTCCCACCGTGGAGGGCGCTTCTGTGGCCGCCACCGTGGTCAAGAACGGCAAGGGCAAGAAGATCCGCATCTTCAAGTACACCCCCAAGAAGGGCTATCGGAAGCGCCAGGGCCACCGTCAGCCCTACACCAAGGTGGAGATCGGCGCCATCAAGGCCTGATGACTACCGTCACATTCTATTCTGAGGGCAGCCGCCTCACCGGCCTGGAGATGAAGGGCCACAGCGGCTACGCCCCCCAGGGAGAGGACATCGTCTGCGCCGCCCTCACCAGCGCCGTCCGCCTCACCGAGTGCGCCGTCAACGACGTGCTGGGGCTGGAGGCCGCGGTGAAGGTGCGGGACAGGGACGCATCTATCTCCCTGAAGCTCCCCAAGGCCCTGGATTCGGACAGCGAGAGCGTCTGCCAGACCCTTCTGGCCGCGCTGCTGGTCCACTGCGTTCAGCTGGCCGAGGAGTACCCTGAAAACATTACCGTCTTGGAGGTGTAAGAGATGCTGAATATCGGTTTACAGTTTTTCGCCCATAAAAAGGGCGTGGGCTCCACCCGCAACGGCCGTGATTCCAAGGCCAAGCGGCTGGGCGTGAAGCGGGGCGACGGCCAGTTTGTGCTGGCCGGCAACATCCTGGTCCGCCAGCGGGGCACTCATATTCATCCCGGCGTCAACGTGGGCAAGGGCAGCGACGACACCCTGTTCGCCATGAAGACCGGCCGCGTGAAGTTCGAGCGCCTGGGCAAGGACCGCAAGCAGGTCTCCATCGTGGAGGAAGCCGCCGCGGAGTAATCATCAACAGGAAGCCGCAAACGGGTTTTCGTTTGCGGCTTTTTCTTCAAAATGGGGGATTCTGCACTATGAAAACTGCCATCGTTTACTACTCCGCCCACCATGGCAACACCAGGAAGCTGGCGGAGGCCGTCGCCCGGGGGCGGGACGTTATCCTTATGGACGTCCAGGAGGTGAAAAGCGCCGACCTGAGCGGCTATGACCTGATCGGCTTTGCCTCGGGCATTTACTTCGGGAAATTTCACCGGAGCGTGGTGGAGTTCGCCAAAAACAACCTGCCCCAGGGGAAAAAGGTGTTTTTTCTGGCCACCTACGGGGGCAGCAACGGGACAAAGGCCATCGAGGAGGCGGTCCGGGAGAGGGACGCCCAAATTGTGGGCAGCTTCGGCTGCAAGGGCTACGACACCTTCGGGCCCTTTAAGCTGGTGGGCGGTATCTGCAAGGGCCACCCGGACGAGACCGACCTGAAAAATGCCCGCCGGTTTTTGGACGGGCTGATGAAAACGGCAGAGAATTGAGGTGCTGAATATGGAATACAGAAAATTTCCCCAGGGCTATGCCCTGCGCCTGGACCCCGGCGAGGAGGTTGTGGAGTGCCTGACCCGGCTGGTGGACCGGGAGCATGTCCGGCTGGGGACGGTGTCCGCACTGGGGGCCGCCAACGACGTGACCATCGGTATTTTTGACACGGCGGAGAAGAAATACTACTCTAAGCGCTATCAGGGGCAGTTTGAAATTTCTGCCCTGGTGGGGAACGTGACCCGGCAGGAGGGGAGGCCCTACCTCCACCTGCACATCACCATCGGCAACCCGACGACCGGGGAGGTCTATGCCGGCCACCTGTCCGCCTGTACCATCAGCGCCACGCTGGAGCTGTTTCTCCAGGTGTGGGACGGGGAGATTGACCGGAAGCTCAGCGACACGGTGGGGCTGAACCTGCTGGAGTTTCAAGCCTGAAGGGGAAGGAGAAATATTTATGGAGCAATGGCTGTATGTGATGTTCATTGAGAAGACTAAGACCTACAACCGGCTGACCAAGGCCGCCGTGGAGCGGCATGTGGCCAACCTGAGGGCCCTGGACGAGGCCGGGCACATCGAGCTGGCCGGGGTGTTCAAGGGGTATCCCGGCGTGGCGGGGATGTATATTCTCCGGGCGGAGAGCTACGAGGCGGCCGAGGAGCTGTGCAAACAGGAGCCGCTGGTGGCGGAGGGCTTCGCCACCTATAAGCTGAAGGCCCTCCAGCCCGCGAATCAGGAAAATAACTATCTGCTATAAGAAAGGGGACGGCTATGAATTTAAAAGAGGGCAGCGTGCTTTACGCCAGGATTGATTACAAAATCGGAGACAGACAGGAGACAGAGCAGGATGCCATGGACTCCATGGAGTATCTGCAAAAAATTGCGGCGGAGCGTTACCTTGCGGCGGGTGTGTTTGGCAATATGGAGCTGGGGACCATGGATGGAGCGATGGTGCTTTTTGAGGCGAAGGACTTGGCCGAGGCACAGAAAATCGCCAATGACGACCCGATTATACAGAGAGGCTATTACCGGTGCGACGTGTATCAGTGGAATGTGATGCTTTTATCAAAGGACGCAGGCTGATAGACAGTCCGGGAATGGAAAAGACAGCTTTTGAGTAGAAGGAGGTGCCCGAGATGGCAGCACCCTTTGTAGATACGGCGAAGATCACCGTCCGCTCCGGCAACGGGGGCAACGGCGTGGTGTCCTTCCACCGGGAAAAATACGTGGCCAACGGAGGCCCCGACGGGGGCGACGGGGGCCGGGGCGGCGACATTGTGGTGGAGGTCAACGACCACATGTCCACCCTGATGGACTTCCGTTATAAGCGCAAGTACACCGCCGGAAACGGCGCCGACGGTGCGGGCAAGCGGTGCACCGGCCGGGACGGGGAGGACCTCATCATCCGGGTGCCCCGGGGGACGGTGATCCGGGACGCCGAGACCCGGGAGATTATTCAGGATATGTCCCAGACCGACCGGTTCGTCCTGTGCCGGGGGGGCCGGGGGGGCTGGGGCAACCAGCACTTTGCCACCCCCACCCGTCAGGTGCCCCGGTTCGCCAAGGCCGGCCTGCCCGGCCAGAGCCGGGATGTTATTCTGGAGCTGAAGCTGCTGGCCGATGTGGGTCTGGTGGGCTTCCCCAACGTGGGCAAGTCCACCCTGCTCAGCGTGGTGAGCCGGGCCCAGCCCAAAATTGCCAACTACCACTTTACCACCCTGTTCCCCAACCTGGGGGTGGTGTATGTGGAGGAGGGGGTATCCTTCGTCATGGCGGATATCCCCGGCATCATCGAGGGGGCGGCCGAGGGGGCCGGCCTGGGCCACGACTTTCTGCGGCACATCGACCGGTGCCGGCTGCTGATCCATGTGGTGGATGTGTCCGGCTCTGAGGGGCGGGACCCGGTGGCCGACTTCGAGGCTATCAATGAGGAGCTGAAGCAGTACTCCCCCGAGCTGGCCAGGCGGAGGATGATTGTGGCCGCCAACAAGGTGGACATCATGACCGACCCCGCCCTGCTGGACGCCCTGCGGGCCCATGTGGAGGGGCTGGGGCTGGAGCTTGTGGAAATCTCCGCCGCCGCCCACCAGGGGACCCGGGAGCTGGTGCTGCGCACCGCCCAGCTGCTCCAGGAGCTGCCCCCCGTGGCGGTGTATGAGCCCACCTATGTGGAGCGCCCCCCCGAGGTGGACACCGACGGGGCGGTGGATATTCAGGAGTTCGACGGCACCTGGGTGGTGGACGCCCCCTGGCTCCAGCGGCTCATCGCCAACGTCAACTTTGGCGACTACGAGTCCCGGAACTGGTTCGACCAGAAGCTGCGCCAGTCCGGGCTGTTCGACAAGCTGGAGGAGATGGGGATTAAGGACGGGGATATCGTTTCCCTGTATGACCTGGAGTTTGAATATCAGAGGTAAGGGATGAAAAACGTAATTCTGAGCGCCGACGGCGACCGGATGGTCTGGTCCGTCCCGGATGTGGTGGCCGCCAACCTGGAGGAGTACTGCATGGAGTTCTGCTGCCGCTGGCTCCGGGAGAGCCCGGATGCGGCCCGGTACCGGACCCCGATGGAGAGTGGAGAGGTGCTGTGCTGCTATAATGAATCCGACTTTATCAAGTATCTGGACCAATTTCTGTTTCCCGGCCAGCCCTGTGTGTTTGTGGAGAACATCGGGGATATGAGCTTGGAGCTCCCTGTGCCGGAGCGGTACAGGGACTGCCCGGAGTTTAATTTCTGAAAAAGCGCCGTTCCGTGTTCATGGAACGGCGCTTTTATCCGTACAGATGGGCTGCGCTGCCGGGCGCAGTGATTTTAACCAGAATAGCGATTCCATCAGGGATTGTGGGAAATCTCAATCGTCAATCCCAGCTTTCCCTGCTTTACCGCCTCCACAAGCAGGAGGGAGGGGGGACGGTCGGGGCCGTGGGAGACCAGCTTGAGGCGCTTGGGCTCCAAATCGTGGGCCCGGAGGGCGCAGAGGACGTCCGTCAGCCGCTCCGGACGGTGGCACAGAGAAAAACGGCCCCCGTTTTTGACCAGCCGCCCGGCGGCGGCGCACAGCTGCTCCAGCGAGCAGAACTCCTCGCTCCGGGCGGGGCCGGCACTTTTTCCGCTGCCCACGGGGAAGTAGGGCGGGTTGGACACCACCAGGTCGAAGCCCCCGACGGGGAGGGGGGCCTGCCGCAGGTCGCCGGTGAGAATTTCCCCGGGCAGGCCGTTGGCCAACAGGTTTTCCCGGGCAGTGCGGGCGGACAGAGGGTCGATATCAATTCCGGTGAGGGAGAGGTTTTCCGCCCGGCGGGCCAGCAGCAGGAGGAGGCACCCGCTGCCCGTCCCCAGATCGCACACCCGCCAGCCGGGCTTTACGGTGGAAAAGGCCCCCAGGGCCAGGGCGTCGCCCCCCAGGAGGAAGACGCCGTCCTTCCAGGACAGGGTGTAGGGGCCCAATTGTTCGGTTTTTTCCACAAAAACACCGCCTTTTCCCCATGGGGGCCTGTTTAAGAAGTCGTTAAGAAAAGGATACCATAATCCTGTGCATTGTGCTATAATAACTTCTGACAATCATTCTGATCTGTGAGGTGAACAGGGTTGAGCGGTACGCTGTATCTGGTCCCTACCCCCATCGGCAACCTGGGGGATATCTCCCGGCGGATGGCGGATACGCTGGAACAGGCGGACTTTATCGCCGCCGAGGACACCCGGGTGACGGTGAAGCTGCTCAACCACCTGGGGCTTAAAAAGCCTATGGTCCCCTACCACCGGCACAACACCGGGACCGGCGGGCAGGCCATATTGGACCGGCTTCAGGCCGGGGAGAGCTGTGCCCTGGTCACCGACGCGGGCACCCCCGCCATCTCCGACCCCGGGGAGGAGCTGGTGGCCCAGTGCGCCGCTGTGGGCATTCCGGTGTGCGCCGTCCCCGGGCCCTGCGCCCTGGTGACCGCTCTGTCCGTCTCCGGTCAGCCCACGGGGCGGTTTACCTTCGAGGGCTTTCTGGCGATGAACAAGAAGAACCGCAAGGCCCATCTGGAGAGTCTCCGGGGGGAGGAGCGGACCATGATCTTCTACGAGGCCCCCCACAAGCTGGCCGCCACCCTTCAGGACCTGGCGGGGACCTTCGGGGAGGACCGGCCTCTTACCCTCTGCCGGGAGCTGACCAAGCTCCACGAGGAGGTGAGCCGCACCACCCTGGGCCAGGCCGTCGCCTGGTATGGGGAGAACGCCCCCAAGGGGGAGTTTGTGCTGGTGGTCCGGGGGGCGGAGCCCCTTCCGGAGGGGGAGGCCAGTGTGGAGGACGGCCTGGCCCTGGTGGACCGGCTGCGGGGGGAGGGGCTGTCCCTCCGGGATGCGGTGAAACGGGCCGCCAAAGAGCTGGGGCTGTCCCGAAATGAGCTGTATGACGCGGCGGTGAAATTGTAGGGGCGCACATTGTGCGCCCGTCATCAAAGCTTGCGGTAAAGCGCGGGCGGACAATGTCCGCCCCTACAGAGCGTAAATATCCGCACCGAATCGCCCAAAAATGGATAGAATAGAGAGAGAAACCATGTAAAAGAGGTGCTGTCCATGAATCGGAATATTGAGGACTACATTAAGCCGGGGGCCCGGGCCCATCTGGTGGGCGTGGGCGGGGTGTCCATGGCCCCCCTGGCCGAGGTGCTGAAGGGGAAAGGGGTCGAGATCACCGGCTCCGACATGCGGGAGAGCGGGACGGTGGAGCGGCTCCGGGGGCTGGGCATCCCGGTGACCATCGGCCACCTGCCCGGGAGCGTGGAGGGGGCGGGCTGCGTGATCCGCACCGCCGCCGTCCACGACGACAACCCGGAGATCGCCGCCGCCTTGAGGGCCGGCATCCCCGTCTTTGAGCGGGCCCAGGCCTGGGGGGCTATCATGGGCCACTACAAAAACGCCCTGTGCGTGGCGGGCACCCACGGCAAGACCACCACCACCTCCATGTGTACCCACATCTTTCTGGCCGCCGGCCGGGACCCCTCCGTCATGATCGGGGGCACCCTGCCCATTCTGGGGGCGGGCCACCGGGTGGGACACGGGGACACCATCATCGCCGAGTCCTGCGAGTATTGCAACTCCTTCCTGTCCTTCGCCCCCACGGTGGCGGTGATTCTCAACGTGGAGGCCGACCACCTGGATTTCTTCAAGGACCTGGAGGATATCAAGGCCTCTTTCCGGCGGTTTGGGGAGTTGGTTCCAGAGGACGGCTGTGTGGTGGTCAACCAGGACGACCCTGGGGCTATGGACGCTCTGGCTGGGCTGAACCGCTCTGTCCTCACCTTCGGTTTGGAAAAAGGGGATGTCCATGCCGTCGGCCTCACTTGGGATGTGGGGTGCGCATCCTTCGGGCTGTGGATCAAGGGAAAGGTGCCTACCCACATCGCCCTGGCCGTTCCGGGGGTGCATAATGTCTCTAACGCCCTGGCCGCCTGCGCCGCCGCTTACTGTCTGGGGGTAGACCCGGCGGATATGGCCCGCGGGCTGGCCCAGTTTACCGGAGCTGGGCGGCGCTTTGAGAAGAAGGGCGTTTTTAACGGGGCCGATGTCTACGACGACTACGCCCACCACCCCGACGAGCTGCGGGCCCTGCTCACCATGGCTGGGACCCTTGGCTACAGGCGGGTGATCTGCGCCTTCCAGCCCCACACCTACACCCGGACCGCCGCCTTCTTTGACGACTTTGTGGAGGTGCTGAAGCTGGCCGACGTGGCGGTCCTGGCTGAGATTTACGCCGCCCGGGAGCAGAATACCCTGGGCATCTCCTCGCTGGACCTGGTGCGGAAAATCCCGGGGGCGGTCTACTGCCCCCATCTGGAGGGGGTCACAGCTCAGCTGGCGGATATGGCACAGCCCGGCGATCTGATCCTCACTGTGGGCGCGGGGGATATCTACCTGGCTGGGGAGGCCCTGGTGGGGCGCGCTTGATTTTTTTAAAAATTTCCCCAGCTGTATTTACAAGAAATACGGTGGGGTGGTAAAATAGAAAAAATAACCTCTGTTGGCGGAGGGAGGGAATTTGGGTGACCACACAAAATAAAAAAAATATCACCCGGCTGGCCCTGCTGTTTACCGTATGCGGCGTGCTGCTGCTGGCTGTGGCGGTGGGGAGCCTGATTCTGCGCTGCCGAGCCTTGGAGCAGCGGCTGGATGCGGCCTTTTTGGAGAGTCTGACGGCCCACACCCTGGAGAGCGGAGAGAGCGCCAGGGAGCTGATTGAGAATACGCAGATTCTGCTGGGGGACGCGGTGCGGCTTCTGGAGGGGGACGGGCGGCCTCTGGACGCGGGCTGGGCCGACCCCATGCTGGAGATGGTGAACCTGGGCGGCCACCGGCTGAAGGTAAACTATCTGGACATGGAGGCCATGAGCGCCGCGGAGCCGGGCAGCGAGGAGCTGCGGGTGTTCCAGCAGCTACAGGACGGGACGAATGTGGTGGGCGGAGTGATCCCCACCCAGGAGGCGAATGATTTTTACTTCCTGGTGGTCCGGGCCGTGGAGCAGAAGGGCGAGATGGTGGGAGCGGTGCGCGCCGAGGTGGGCGCCGGCCTGCTGTCTCAGCAGGGACACGACTCGGTGCTGTTCCACAGCGTCCACCGGGTGATTTCCGGGGAGGACGGCCGGGTGGTCTGCGGTGAAGCGGCCACAAGCCGGGGACGGGGGCTGACCGAGCTGTGTCTGGAGAGCGGCCTGTCCCAGCGGGAGGCGGAGAAGTTTATTGCCGCCTACCACGAGGGGGAGAGCGGCTCCTTCCGGTGCGCGGCGCGGGAGGGGCGCATCTACGCCGCCTGGGCCCCTGTGGGCTACAACGGCTGGCGGGTGCTCCAGTTCTCCCAGACCCCGGACCTGCGGGTGGAGGACGCCTCCGCAGCCCAGACGGTGGCCATGCTGGTGAGCCTGCTGGTGTGCGCCGGGCTGGCCGCCTGGATCTGGTGGCAGCGGTCCAAGCTGGCGGTGGAGCGGCTGCGCTACAGCACCCTGGCCGAGTTTAAGGACACCCTGATCTTTGAGTATGACTGCCGGGACGACAGCATGGAGTTTACCTCCAACGCCCTGGAGACGCTGGACCTGGACAATCTCCGGCTGGAGCATGTCACCGATATGGTGAACACCTTCCCCGTGTTTCATCCGGGGGATATGGAGAACGTGCGCCGGGCCCTGTGGGGCACCGAGGGCATGGAGCCGGACGAGATTGAGCACGACCGCATCCGCCTGAAACGGCGGGACGGGAGCTACAGCTGGTACCGCAGCCAGTATAAGGCGGTGTTCGGAGCGGAGGGCAGGCCGGTGCGGCTGATCGGCACCCTGACGGATATCAGCGCCCAGATCGACCGGGAGATTGAGCTGCGCAATCAGGCCCAGCAGGACCCCCTCACCGGGGTGTATAACCGGGCGGGCGTGAAGCTGATTAACGCCCGTCTGGAGCAGATATCCCGGGGCGTGCTGTTTATGCTGGACCTGGACGACTTCAAATCGGTGAACGACACCTACGGTCACGCCGCCGGCGACCGGCTGCTAATGGCCATTGGCGGCGTGCTGCGGGAGACCTTCCGCACCGACGACATTGTGGCCCGGGTGGGGGGCGACGAGTTTGTGGCCTTCCTCTCCGGCTCCGACAGCCGGGCGACGGCGGAGCAGAAGGGCCAGGAGCTGCTGGAGCGGGTGCGTCAGCTGCGGGTGGACGGCGTCGCCACTCAGGTGACCGTGAGCGTGGGAGCGGCCAGCGCCCCCGACCATGGCCGGACCTATGAGGCCCTCAGCGTGGTGGCCGACGAGGCCCTGTATCAGATTAAAAACAGCGGAAAGGGCGGCTTCGCCCTGCGGTAAGTAAAAAATCCGCCCCGGATGGGGCGATGGCATGAAGATATCAAGGGGGCAAATGCGGGGCATTTGTCCCCTTCAATTTATAGAAGCCTGAGGAAAGCGGTAAGCTGAGGCCGGAATGCGCAGAGCTGTGCCCGCCGGGCAGGGGCAATCAATTTACGTGGTCTGCTCCGACAGGGCCTGAAAGATGGCCCGGTTGTGGAGTACCGCAGGGGAATCGGGTTTATAGAGAGCGGCCAGCTCGTTGAAGGCATTTGCCCGTTTTGCGTCGCCCAGGCGGCTGTAGCAGACGCACAGCTGGATGCAGGGCAGGTAGCCGTAGCAGTCGGGGGAGACGAAGCTGCCCCGGCGGTCATCCCGGGTGCAGGTCAGGGCCAGGGTGTACCAGTAGGCGGCCTGCCGGAACTGCTCCCTCCGGAAAAACCAGCTGCCAATCTCACAGCAGACCTCCGCCCGGGGCCAGTCGTAGGTGAAGGTGCGCAGCAGCGCCGCCAGCGCCGCCTGCTCGTCGCCCAGCTCCCTGTGACAGTAGGCGCAGTGACAGCAGGCGTCGATGTTGTTCTCCATCCAGCCCCGGCCATCTTCTAAAAACGCCTCAAAGACCTCCAGCGCCTCCTCCCAGCGTTTGTGGTAGTAGAGCTCCCGGCCGTAGTAGAATTGCTGACGGGGCTCCAGCTCCTGCCCCGCGGCCAGCTGGCCCTCATAGATTCGCAGGTTTCGGTCCGGGTCGGAGGGACGGGTCTTTTTGTGGGTGACGGCAAAATCTCCGTACAGAACAGTCCCCACCGAGGGAACCACCTCGTGGACGGCCCCGATCCAGCACATTCCTGCCCGGTTTTTGATGAGCCGCTCCCGATAGTAGGAGAAGGTCACCCGGCCGCTCTCGTCGAAGCCGGTGTGATAGGGGGCCATGACCACTGAGACGGTGGGGTCCAGCTCCTTCTTCAAAGCCCGGAATTTCTCCTGGTCCTCCTCTAAAAGTACGTCGTCAGCGTCCAACCACAGGCAGTAGTCCATGGCCGCGTGGGAAAAGGACTCGTTTCGGGCGGCGGCGAAGTCGTCCCGCCAGGGGAAATCAAAAATTTTGTCCGTGTAGCGGGCGGCAATCTCCCGGGTGCGGTCGGTGGAGCCGGTGTCTACAATGACGATCTCGTCTACCAGCTCCGCCGCACTGTCCAGACAGCGCGCCAGCACATCCTCCTCGTTTTTTACAATCATGCACAGGCTGATGCTCACCATATAGCAGTCTCCTTTGCTCAGATATAGGGGGACCCCCACCGGTTAAACCGATGGGAGTCCCTTTTTGCTGGAAAAACGGCCGTGCCGTCCTTAATCACTCAGTCGAACGAGGGACAGGGACGCGCCCACTCCGTCGCCCATCAGAGTGGCGCCGCCGATTGTATCGGTGTACATCTGAAGGGAAAGGGGGATGCCCGCATGCAGCGTACGCAGGATCCGGCATTCAAAGTTGGAGAGGGAAGCCAACGGCGCGATGACGGAGTCCTCCATGCGCACGTTGTTGTACATCAGCCGGGTTCCCATTTTCAGGGCCGCGGTGATATTCACATGGTAGGTGATCAGATAGATACCGCTTTTGCTCACCGTAAACACCGTGTTGTCCGGGCTGACGGTGATCTCCGGGGAGAGGAGCTGGGCGTCGGGCAGGGGGATGGGGGTGCCGCCTGTAGACACCTGGAGCGTGGGACCCTTGGTATTGGCGGCATAGGCGGAAATCAGGCTGGGACCGGTGGCACCGGCGGGGCCGGCAGGACCTTCGGGGCCTGTCGCGCCCGTCGCGCCGGCGGGGCCTGTTGCACCCGCCGCGCCCGGCTTGCCCTGGGGGCCGGTGGGACCGATGGCGCCGACCGCGCCGGCGGGGCCCTCCGCGCCCACGGGGCCTGTGGGGCCTGTGGGGCCCTCAGCGGGACCCTGCGCTCCGACGGGGCCGACAGGTCCGGTGGGGCCGGGATACACGGGAGCCTTCATGGCCGCGCTCAGCTTGGCGGTGAGCAGCATCTGCTGCTCCATCACGTCCGACATGGTGTCCTGCACGCTCTTGTTGACCTTCATGACCTCCTCAAGGTCCGCCGCCTTCTCCAGGCCGGGCAGGGTACCAAGAACGTATTGCAGCTTTTCCCCCTGGGTGTTGAGGATATGGCTCAGGCTGAGCTCCTCAGCGGCGATGGAGGAGATGATCCCGTTGATGCTGCCCTCTCGGGTCAGCGGGGGGTCAATCTGAGGGAATGTTGGCATCGGCATACTACCCCTCCTCTCAGCTCAGACGGATGACGGACAGGTTCGCGCCGCCGGAGCCGGGCAGCAGGGTGATATTGGCGAGAGGGCCAAACATCTGAAGGGATACGGTGGACCCGGCGGTCAGATCCACAATGATCTCCGCGGAAAAATGACTCCTGAGCACCGTGGGTGGCACCGCAATGGATGGCGCTATGACGGAGGCCGGGTCGGCCTTGTTGTTGATCATCAGACGCGTGCCGGCATTGGAGGGCACGCTGGTGTTGACGTTGTAGGAGATCAGGTAGCGTCCCGTGGTGTTCACCGTGAGCTGCGTGCCGGTCGGGGTACTCTTGATATCCGAGGACTTCCGCATGACCTCACTCATGGGGATGACAGCGCCATCTGCCAACACACTGATGGTCTGGCCGCTGATGCTCGCCAAATAGGCGGAGGTGGCAGTGACGGGGAGACCGGCGGGACCGGTAGCGCCGGTGGGGCCAGTGGCCCCGGCAGCGCCGGTGGCGCCCGTGGCGCCGGTGGCACCGGCAGCACCCTGGGGCCCCTCCGGACCGGTGGCGCCAGTGGCGCCCGTAGCGCCGGTGGGGCCGGTGGCACCAGTGGGACCGGTGGCGCCCACGGGACCGCCGGCAGGACCGGTTGCGCCGGTGGGGCCGGTGGGGCCGGTGGGCCCCTGCATGGGGGAGGCTGCCAGTGCTCCCTGCATCTTCGCCTTCAGGAAGAGCTGGTTCTGCACGGCGGTCTCCAGCATGCTGCGGACGCTCTCGGTGGCGGTCAGCACGTCGCCCACCGTGGCAGAGGGGCCGCTGAGACCGGGCAGGGTGCCCAGGATATATTGCAGCTTCTCGCCCTCAGCGTTGAGGATATGGCTCAGTCCGAGCTCCTCCATGGCGATGGAGGAGAGAATTTGATTGACCGCGTTTTCACGCTCAATGGGGGGGTCAACTTTGGGAAAGCTGGGCAGAGACATAATTGAGAATCTCCTTTCAATTTTAAAGCGCGCTGTGAATATGTGGGTGCGGCAGCGGGGAGAAAACGCTCTGCCGCGCCGCATCCGAAATACTCTATGCCCCCGGCCGCCTGGGCGTTCCCGCCGGAACCAAAGGGGCTCCGGTGTCATAGGGTAGGACGGCGGCACGGATATCCTGCCGCACATTTCAGTCCCGGCCCTGCCGGGATGCGCTATGGAGTTTTTGAATATGTCTATGCCTTCCTTCCCCAAAAACGGGGCGGATATGACACGGGAAGAAGCTCTAACTATGATTATCGCCTGCATTGCCATGGAGGAGCTTGCCCTGAGTCATATTCTCAACGCCGGGGGTGAACATCTGCAATTCATCCTGGGAACGCTGCCTGGAGTAAGTTCCAAGGATGTGCTGGCTGCCCACAAAAGCATCACTGCCCTGATAGAGGCGGTGACGCACAACCAGATGCTGCTGAAGAACAAGCTGGACCATGTGCTGGAGTTCGTCCCGCGTCCGCCCGAGCCGACCCAGCCGGCGTTCCCGGTTCAGCCCCCATCCCCGTCACAGCCCACGCAGCCGACTCCGCCGGCCCCGCCGCCCCCCTATGTCCCTGTGTGCCCGACGCCCTCCCCGCCGCAATACGCAGTCCCATGGCCTCCGGCCCGTCCAGCTCCATACCGGGTGCTGCCCTGCGCCAAAAGTGCCCTTCAGCTGGTTGGCCAGCGGGAGAGAATGCTGTGGGAACCGGACAGCCGCCTGTTCTGGCGGCAGCGGGGCCGCTCGGGACGGAACATCTGCTGGGACGGACGCGCCCCCGGGCAGGTCCAGCTGAACCCGGGAAAGAGCTATGTGGTCCAGTACACATTGAATGTCTGTGCAATTTCTCCGGCAGAAGGGACCGGCAGAATCCTGCTCAGCCAATCGCCCTGCGGCGCATTCGCGGATACGCCGCCGCTGTGCCTCCCCTTGCAGCGCCTGACACATGGGCCCCAAACCCTGCACCATGTCTCGGTGCTGCACCCCTGCGCAAGCTGTGGATGCGGGGCGGCGCTGTCGCTGGTGCTGGATTCGCAAACGCCCCTGTGCGTCGAACGGGCGTCGATGGACATTGTAGAACTTTAGCGAAAAACCCGAAAGCCTTGATGCGTCAAGGCTTTCGGGCAAAGAACGCCCCCGCCCGATGGAAACGGCTGACCGCGGCCTGTACCAGTCAGGCAGGTCATGCCGCTTGGGCGCGGGAGAGGAGGGCTGTACATGAAAGTGATCATTAGTGCGGACACATTGATTGCGCTGGCGGAGCTGTTGACCGCTTTGGGCGTGATCGGCGGCGTGATCCTCTGGTGCATCAAGTTTGTTCAGCGGAGCAGGCGGCAGAATGAGGAGCTGAAGGCGATCCGCCGGGAGCAGACCCTGATCTGCTATGGACTGCTGGCCTGTCTTCAGGGGCTGAAGGAGCAGGGCTGCAACGGCCCGGTCACCGAAGCCATGAACCGGATAGAGGAACACCTCAATCAGGCCGCGCACGATGAAGAAGGGTGAGCGTTGGAAAGGAGCGGTAAATTATGAATCAGATCGACTGGAAACGTAAGTTGAGTTCACGTAAGCTGTGGGCGGCCATAGCGGGTATCGTTACCGGGCTGGCGATGGTGTTTAAGCTGGATGAGAGCACCATCAGCTCGGTGGCGGGCGCGGTGGTGTCTGTGGCTTCTGTGGTGACCTATATCATCACTGAGGGTAAGGTGGATGCGGAAAATGTTAAGAAAACGGTGGAGAAGACGGGAAATTACCCCGAAGCTCTGAAAACGTCCGGTTTGAACGCGGTCCAAAATACAGCGGGATCGGTGCAGGGGGAATAAGTTGACAGGCTGGAGCAAAAAGCTTGTAGTCCTTGAAACACAAGGGATAAGGTAGAATAAGTTTCGCAAAAAGGAAAAGAGACATAGTTTGCAGTCGTCTGGTAGAATGAAGTTACCACACACCATTCTGAAAGGAGACAGCAAACTATGTCCGAGAAGATTGTACAGCTAAATGAGGAAGTAATCAAGGGTCAGATCAAGGAGCTTGTGCGCGGCAGCGTGGAGGAAACGCTCAATGAACTGCTGGAGGCAGAGGCGGAGAAGCTGACACAGGCGGCGCGGTACGAGCGCAATGAGCAGCGGCAGGGGTACCGCAGTGGCCACTACAGCCGTAATCTTACCACGACTTCCGGGGATGTCACCCTGAAGGTGCCCAAACTCAAGGGAATCTCTTTTGAGACTGCTATCATTGAGCGGTACCGCCGCCGGGAGAGCAGTGTGGAGGAAGCGCTCATAGAGATGTACCTGGCCGGTGTATCGGTGCGGCGTGTGGAGGACATCACCGAGGCTCTGTGGGGCAGTAAAGTATCACCAGCCACCATCAGTGAGTTGAACAAGAAAGCCTATGTTCACATTGAGGCTTGGCGGAACCGGCCCTTGCAGGGCGGCAGATATCCCTACGTCTATGTGGACGGAATCTATCTGCGGCGGAACTGGGGCGGAGAGTATGAAAATGTGGCGATACTGGTGGCGATTGCGGTAAATGAGGACGGATACCGTGAAGTTTTGGGCGCCGCCGAGGGGATGAAGGAGGATAAGGCCAGCTGGGTCAGCTTCTTCCAGTGGCTGCGTGGCCGCGGCTTGGACGGCGTCAGACTGGTGGTTGGGGACAAGTGTCTTGGTATGCTGGAGGCTGTGGGAGAAGTGTTCCCGGAAGCCAAATACCAGCGCTGCACTGTCCACTTTTACCGCAACGTGTTCTCTGTAACGCCTCGTTCCAAGGTAAAGCTGGTGGCGAAGATGCTCAAGGCGATCCATGCCCAGGAGAACAAGAAGGCTGCCCGGGAGAAGGCAAAAGCCGTGGTGGAGGAACTGCGTTCCATGAAACTGAAAGAGACTGCCAGGAAGGTAGAAGATGGCATTGAAGAAACGCTTACCTACTGCGATTTTCCCAGCGAATACTGGACGTGCATCCGTACCAATAATGTCATAGAACGGCTTAACAGGGAAATCCGCCGCCGCACTCGGGTGGTGGGCTCTTTCCCGGATGGCAACTCCGCCCTCATGTTGGTCTGTGCCAGGCTGCGCCATGTTGCCGGCACTCAGTGGGGCAACAAGAAGTACATGAATATGAGGTACCTGAAAGCTGCTCTGAAGGACACCTCTATTGTCGGCTGACTTCATTCCGACCAGAGTCTGCATACTAATTTGCGAAATAATCTTGACACTACCCGGTTGCGGGTTCGTCATCAAACGGACCTGTGTGCATGATTTGAACACACAATCCTTCATCAATCGTAAGGTATTCTGCAGATGAACAATCCAGCTTTTTCTTTCTGGTCGCCGTCTCAAGCGCCCAATCAAAGTCTTCTTTTGACACAAAATCTAGCAGGCGAATGACAGAAATCCAGTTAAAATCGAATTTATCAGAGTAGTCTACACCATTGACATCGTCCTGCCAGCAAAATCCCTCAAGAGGTGGCAATCAATAGTAGAAAAACAATAAAAACATACAAAAAGCAAGAGAAGAAAAGACCTGAAAAAACGAACGTAGGAAGCGGATTGGATAGCGGGATTTAATCTGCAGCCAATTGAAAAAAGACTCAACAGGTTGTCTGGAAGAAGCAACCGAGGAGTTAAAGCAGTCACCAGAAGATAAAATATCCGTCGGTTTTTTCTTTCTGGGCGTAATAAGTCCAATTGCCCGGTTATCCCGAAGTGCAGCTTTCCAGGCGGCGTCGGTGTATGCACGGTCGGCAAAGAGTTTTCCGTTGGCAACAGGAGCACAATCCAAATCAATTTGTTTGGCAGCCCAGAGGTCGCAAAGAGAGGCCTGGCTGATTTGAAACGCACACGGAATGGGCAGTTTTCCTGGCCGAAGCATCACAAAGGCGTGGAGCTTAATTTCATGATACCACTCTTTGCGTATGGCATTGTAGTACTTGTTGCACAGCGGTTTTCCGACCTTGGCCCCGGTGCTGTAGGAACGTCTTGCCAGCATAATTGGGTAGGAATCCACTGCATAGCAAGGGGAATCCTCGCTGCGAGCTTGAATTGCTTCCAGCCAAATTTCCGATAAAGCCCGAAATGCTCCAGCAATACGGTTCAATCTGCGGCAAAATGCCTGGTAGCTGGGCAGAGCCGGAAACCACCTGAAAAGATTACTTTTCGTGTAGTTATAGATCGCTTTCCGCGTCAACAATTGCTGTCTTTTGCCCCACAGATAGACTGTAATCAACTCCTCATCTGTAAGTTGGGGACAATTGTTGTTGCTTTGGCGTTGTAATTCTTCTCTAAATCTGCTATCATTGCATTGGCAAATGGTGCAGTATAATTCGATGAGTTTGTTTTTCACAAATCTATTCTCATCCTTTTTGTACCATTTGTCTTTGTTTTTCTTCGCTTTCTACTATTGATTCGCACTTTCAAGCAATTAAGTAGACAAATCAACATCGTCCCAGCCGCACATCTCGTCGCAGCCGGCCAGCCAGAACAGGGCCCGGTGGCGCTCCATGACCACGCCCTCCTCCAGCTCCTGGGGGGCGGGCATATTCATCACCCGGGCGTCCACGCAGGCCCAGTGGAGCCGGTAAATCAGGTCGGCCTGGTCCAGCAGTTCCTTCCGGGGGTGCAGTCTGGCCGCCGCCGTCAGCTCCTCCATGGAGGGGTACTCCCGCATGATCCGGACGGACTCGGGCACGTCGCAGATGCGGGTGGGCCAGAACAGGTCGTCAGTGAGGCCCAGGGCCCACTCCATCACCCACAGATTCTCATACTGCCAGGCGTACTGGATTTGGGTCTGCTCGGTGGAATTGGGGTCGTCCAGATAGGCCTTCTCGTCGGGGGAGAAAAACCCTTCCGCCCCGTAGCCCTCAATGATGGGGTCTACAAATTCCCGGCTCTCCTCATAGGACATGTGCTCCCCCACCCGGCACTCGGAGTACAGCGACACAATAAGCAGGGCCGCCGCCCGGCCGCAGACCTCCTCCAGGGTGCGGCCCGGCTCCTCCGCCCGCTCCCACAGCAGGGGCAGCCAGGGGGTGACGTAGATGTGCCGGTCCCGCAGCAGGTCCATGGAGCGGTCCCGCCGCTCGATGTACTCCGGGAGTGCGTCCTCGGCCCAGCTCCCCGGGATGGGGACCTCAGAGGGCATGTAGTACTCCAGCTCGCTCTTGCCCGCCTTGTCCAGAATGACCTGGCCCTTGCTGTTGCGCAGGGTCATGCCGTCCCCGAAGGTGATGACCCCTTGGAGCTTCTCTGTGATTTCCAGAAGGGGCTCCATCACCTGTTTTTCCTTCTCCCGGGTCTCCGCCGGACTGGCGCTGTCGAAGGAGTAGACGACCTGGATCAGGCTCTTGCACTGGCGCAGGTGGTAAAACAGGTTGCGCTTAATCTCCACCAGCCCGGTCTGGTTTTGGTAGACGTATCCCGCCACCCCCTCCAGCTGGTTTTTGGCGTATTCCCCGTTCTCCCCCTCGTCATCGGGACAGGTGGCCAGCAGGATGATCTCCATATCATCCTGCACCAGGGTGATATTGTTCCGGTCGCCCTTATGCTCAATGTGGAACAGCTCCTCTACCCGGTCCAGCGCCTTCCGGGGGGCGGGCTCCGGGCAGAACAGCATCGCCGCCCCCTTCACCCGCTGGGGGTCCTTAGGCTTCTTCAATTTGTCGAACAGTCCCATAGCGTTTCCTCCTTACAGAAAACGGTTTTTGTCCTCGTCGTAGGTATAGCCCACGGTCTCCAGCCTGCGGACAAGCTCCTCCCGGTCAGCGTCCAGGTCGTCGCACAGGGCGTCCAGGCTGGAATACTCGTCCCGGAGCTTGGTGTTGACATAGCTGAGTAAAATTATGGGGTCCTGAGGAAACATGGAAAAACCTCCTTACTTGGGCCGCTCCAGGCCCAAAACATCGTAGTATTCGTCGGAAAATTCCAGCTCCGATGGGTCGAAACTGGTCTGGAGGGCTTTTACTTTCTCAAAGGGGTCGGCGGGGGTCAGGTCGAACTCCCGGGCAATGACAGACAGAACGGCATCCGTTCGGGCCGCGTATTCTGCACGTTCGCGCTCCATTTCCACCAGGTCGCTGCGGAAGCTTTCCTCTGACATCCCATAAAGCAGGGCAAGGGTGCTGGAACCACGGCAATAGAGAACAAAAGAGAGGAACTCCCGGAAGTCGCCCCCTACAGGCAGGACATACTTCCCCTCCCCGCTCCAGGGGTCCACGCAGAATACCCGTTCATCCCCGGGCAGGATGACAAAGTGGATGCCATCCCAGCCCAAGCAGCCCACACATTCCGCCCCCACAGGGGTACAGAAGTAATCAAAATCTTCTCCCCCATCTGGAAGATCAACGGCATAAAAATCAATGTCCAGCGCCCGGAAACGCTTTAAATCGTCCTTGGTCATGGCATTTATTCCTTTCACAGGCGAACTCAATAGTTTACCTTGTCGCTCATATAGCACAGGGTGGCCGATTCAAACTCCCTGGCCCATTCTTCGGTACAGAAGAAAATGATTTCACCCTGTCCCCCGTCTGTGGCGTAGAAACGCTTTTCTACACTAAGCTCCTCCAGACAGCGGTTCACCTCGTTCCGGATGTGTGTATCCAGCCAGTCGCCCATAAATTCCGCTTCGAAACGACATTCTTTTCCGTTCAGCTTGAAACGGACATCCACCGTTCCGCCCCGATTCTCGAAATTTGCTTTGCTATAGTCTGTCGTGACATCGCTGAAGGTCAGTTCTCCCTCAGAGATAGACTGCAATCCTTTAAGGTAAATCTGATACATGCCCTCCACGTCAAAAAACTCGCAATCGTAGGCGTAAATCTGGCTGGAGGAAGGCGTCCAGGTGTAACTCTCATAGTCATAGACACCGCTCCCCTCCACCTCTAAGGGCAGCATATACTCAAATCCGAAAGAATTCTTCTCTTTGCATTCTTTCTCATATTCCCGCATAGAGGCAATCGTTTCTTCTGAGAGGGTCAACCCCAGTTCAGTCAACACCTTGATCTGTTCGTCCGCAGAGACAGGTCCACGCTCATTTTGCTGCTCCAGCAGTTCCATATAATGGTCCATATACTCCTTGTTTCCTTCCGCATAATCCATTCCTCCATTCGGAGGGGCCCAGCTATAGAAATTAAACAGCAAAAATAGTGTCAGTATAATTTTATCCATACCGCCGCCTAATCCTCCAGGGGAATCTCAATCTCCCCGTTTTTACACTCATAGTCCTCGATATAGCGCTGTATCACAAACTCAATGAAATTATTCATGGAGCGCTGCTCCCTGGTTGAAATCACTTTCACTTTTTCATAGATCGTTTCATTCAGGCGCAACCCTGTCTGGATTTTGTTGGTCGCCATTTGGTAGCACTCCTCGTCCACCCTGGTCAGAGCATTGTGCATCATCAGGGGGGCCTGGGGAAGCATAGAAAAACCTCCCAATCATCATCTCTCGTCCCCGCCGCAGCGGACAAGGCTCCTTTGGAAAGGAGCTGTCAGCGAAGCTGACTGAGGATTGCGTTTTGCAAAGCAAAACATACGAAGTAAATCAGGTTTATGCTAGCCTCGGTTGCTCCGCACATTTCGCCTGCGGCGAAATCAATCCTCCGCCCCAGTTTGCGAACTGGGGCACCTCCTTTCAAAAGGAGGCTTGCCGCTGCGGCGGGACAAGACGCTCACCTTACAGCCCCAGCTTCATGGACACCACGTTGTCCACCATAGCCAGAGCGTTGTCCACCATCAGCGGGTCCTTGCCGCCGCCCATGGCGGAATCGGGCTTGCCGCCGCCAGAGCCGCCGGCGATGGCGGACACCTGCTTGATGATATCCCCGGCTTTGATGCCCTTAGTGATGGCCTCCTTGCCGCAGACGCACAGGAAGGTGATCTTCTCCCCGCTGACGGCGGCCAGCACGGCCACCACATTGGGCTCCCGGTCTTTAAGGATGTCCCCCATCTGGCGCAGGCGGGCGCCGTCGGCCTCGGGGACGGTGGCGGTAATCACCTTCAGGCCCCCCAGCTCGTGGGCGCCGAACAGGATGCGGTCGGTCTCGCCGGCGGCCTCCTTGGCCAGCAGCTTGTCGATGCGTTGACGCAGGGCCTTCATCTCCGCCATAGCGGCCTCCGCCTTCTCCCGCAGCTCGCCGGGCTTAGCCTTGAGGGCGGCGGCGGCCTGGAAAATCAGCTCCTGATTGCGGTTCATGGTCTCCAGGGACACCCGGCCGGTGGTAGCCTCGATGCGCCGCACGCCGGCAGCCACCGAGAACTCGCTGGTGATGTGGAACACGCCCACCTTGGCGGTATTGTCCAGATGGGTGCCGCCGCAGAACTCCACGGAGAAGCCGTCGCCCATCTCAACCACCCGGACGGTGTCGCCGTACTTCTCGCCAAAGAGGGCGATAGCCCCCTTCTTCTTGGCCTCCTCAATGGGCAGGACCTCGGTGGTGACGTCGCTGCCCATGAGCACCATGTCGTTGACGATGGCGCTGACCCGGGCCAGCTCCTCGGGGGTCATGGCGTTGAAGTGGGTGAAGTCGAAGCGCACCCGGTCGGGTTCCACCAGGGAGCCGGACTGGTGGACGTGGTCCCCCAGCACGGAGCGCAGGGCGGCGTCCAGCAGGTGGGTGGCGGAGTGGGCCCGCATGATGGCCCGGCGGCGGTCCACGTCGATCTGGGCGATGACAGCATCCCCCACCTTGAGCACACCCTCCGTCATTTTGCCGTAGTGCATATATTTTCCGCCCTTGTTCTTCTGCACGTCGGTGACCTGGAAGCACAGCTTATCCGTGCAGAGCGCACCGTGGTCGGCCACCTGGCCGCCCATCTCGGCGTAGAAGGGGGTCTTGTCCAGCACCACAATGGCCTCTCCGCCACCCATGATCTCGTCCACCAGCTCTCCTTCTACGACAATGGCCACCACCTTGGCATCCCTGACCATGTCCTTATCATAGCCCACAAACTCGGTGGCGGGCACCTCCTTGCCGAACTCCACGCCGGCCCAGCCCAGGTCGCCCAGGGCCTCCCGGGCCTTCCGGGCCCGCTGGCGCTGTTCGTCCATCTGCTTGTGGAACTCCGCCTCGTCCAGGGTCATGCCCTGCTCCTCCACCATCTCCAGGGTGAGGTCCACGGGGAAGCCGTAGGTGTCGTAGAGCTTGAAGGCGTCCGCGCCGGAGAAGGTCTTTTCACCCTTCTCCTGGTGGCCCTTGAGCATGTCTGCGAAGATTTTCAGGCCGCCGTCGATGGTCTTGGCAAAGTTCTCCTCCTCCACCCGGATGACCTTGGTGATATAGTCCTGCCGCTCCCGGAGCTCGGGGTAGTGGCCCTCATTCTCATGGACAACGGTGTCGCACACGGTGTACAGGAAGGGCTCATTGACCCCCAGCAGCTTGCCATGGCGGGCGGCCCGGCGCAGCAGACGGCGCAGGACGTAGCCCCGGCCCTCGTTGGAGGGGAGGACGCCGTCACAGATCATAAAGGTGGCGGAGCGAATGTGGTCGGTGATAACACGGAGGGATACGTCCTTCTCTTTCGACTCTCCGTAGTGGGCGTGGGTAATCTCGCTCACCTTGTTGGTGATGTTCATGACGGTGTCCACATCAAAGAGGGAGGCCACACCCTGGCAGACGCAGGCCAGCCGCTCCAGGCCCATGCCGGTGTCGATGTTCTTCTGTTTCAGCTCCTCATAGTGGCCCTCGCCGTCGTTGTCGAACTGGGAAAAGACCACGTTCCAGACCTCAATATACCGGTCGCAGTCGCAGCCCACGGTGCAGCCCGGCTTGCCGCAGCCCCACTGCTCACCGCGGTCATAATAAATTTCGGAGCAGGGGCCGCAGGGGCCGGAGCCGTGCTCCCAGAAGTTGTCCGCCTTGCCGAACTTGAAAATGCGGTCCTCGGGAATGCCAATCACCTCGTGCCAGATACGGAAGGCCTCGTCGTCGGCGGGGGTGGTCTCGTTGCCGGCAAAGACGGAGGGGTACAGTCGCTCCGGGTCCAGGCCTACCCACTCGGGACTGGTCAGGAACTCCCAGGCAAAGGGGATGGCCTCCTTCTTGAAGTAGTCGCCGAAGGAGAAGTTGCCCAGCATCTCAAAGTAGGTGCCGTGGCGGGCGGTCTTGCCGATGTTCTCAATGTCGCCGGTGCGGATGCACTTCTGGCAGGTGCACACCCGGTGGCGGGGGGGCTCCTCCTCCCCGGTGAACCAGGGCTTCATGGGGGCCATGCCGCTGTTGATGAGCAACAGAGACGCGTCGTTCTGAGGGATCAGGGAGAAGCTGGGCAGACGGAGATGGCCCTTGCTCTCGAAGAATTTCAGGAACATCTCCCGCAGCTCGTTCAGACCGTAGGGTTTGGGTTCTTTCATGTTGATTACCTCCAAGATATAATAAATTTTACAGGTTTCTTCCCAAAAGGCCCCTTTGGAAAGGGGCTGTCAGCCGCAGGCTGACTGAGGATTGCGTTTTGCGAAGCAAAACATACGGAGTAAACCCAAGTTTGCAAAACCTCATTTGCTTCGCATATTTTGGCTTCGCCAAAATGCAATCCTCCGCCCCAGTTTGCGAACTGGGGCACCTCCTTTCGAAAGGAGGCTGGCCGCCTGCGGGCGGGACATTGACCTACCGCACTCTGGCCTCAATGCCCATCAGCTCCATGTCGGTGCTGTAGGCCACGCGGTACATGATGCTCTTTTTCTCGTGCTTGCAGTAGAGCACCGCCGTGCCGTATTCCTCGCCGGTCTCCTTAATCTTCTGCCCGGTGGCGAAGGCCTCGTCCTCCTCTTTGAAAGCGCCGGCCTTTTCCAGCCGCTCCTCCATATAGGACTGGATGGTCTCGGGGCTGGCGGTCTCCTGGGCGTCGGCGCGCAGGCGGCTGTAGACCTCCTGCCAGTCCCCGCCGTTCAGCAGGGCGACAATCTCCCGCCCCTGTTCCAGCACAGTATCCCCCTCCATCCCCTCGGGCAGGGGGTTGCCGGACACCTTACAGCCCGACAGCAGAAACAGCGCCGCCAGCGCGGCCAGCAGCAGAGCAAATTTTTTTCTCATGGCAGCTCCTCCAACATCCACAGATTGCTTCAACAGCCGCTTCCTCCCTCCGGTTTCCCCGCCCCGGCCTCTAAAGGCGGGTTTCGGTTTAAGTGGTATAATGAAAAACCGCCCCTGACATACTGTCAGGGGCGGAAAACATCCACGGTACCACCCTGATTATCCCCGCGGCGCGGGGCGTCTCCTTCGTCCGTAACGGGGGCGGGCCGTCCCGGTCGTCCCGGGCCGCTGGGGAGTGGCTTGCGCAGACAGGTCCGGCCGGGGGCTTTCACCCTCCCCCCTCGCTTGGGGCCGCTGTCTCTGCGCTGGGCTCCTTCATCGCGTTTCGCGGGACTTATTCTATCATATTTTCTCCGCTTGTCAACTGTTTTCTTCGGCGGATATCCCCTTTTCCCCGTCCATTTCATCCCGACGGAGGGTAAAATTGTTTTTTCCGCCCGGCAAAATGACCAAGTGGGCCGTCTTTCACAGGCGGACGTTTGACCGCAAAAACCAGGCCTATCCCCTGTCCGGTCCGCAGCAGGCGGACACGAATTGGAAATCTGTCCCGCCGGACGCCCCCCGGAGGGAGGGGAGGGGAAAACTTTCTGTCAAATATTCGGCTTGAAAAGTGGGGAAAAATACCTTAAAATCTCTCTATCACCCTGGGCCGAAAGGTCCTTGTGAAAATAGGAGGAATAAAATGAAAAAGAAAAAGCTTCTTTCTCTGGCTCTGGCCTCCGCGATGGTCCTGAGCCTGGCCGCCTGCGGCGGCGGCAATCCCGGCGGCAGCACTCCGGGCAACCCCACCGGCTCCGGCAGCGCCGCCGGCGACAAGGTTGTGAAGATCGGCGTGTTTGAGCCCCAGTCCGGCGACAACGGCTCCGGCGGCAAGCAGGAGATCCTGGGCATGCAGTACGCCAACGAGAAGACTCCCACCGTGGAGATCGGCGGCGAGACCTACACCGTGGAGCTGGTCTACGCTGACAACCAGTCCTCCAACGACAAGGCGCCTTCCGCCGCTCAGACTCTGGTGGCCGGCGGCGTGTCTATCGTGCTGGGCTCCTACGGCTCCGGCGTGTCCATCGCCGCCTCCGACACCTTTGGCGACGCGGGCGTGCCCGCCATCGGCGTGACCTGCACCAACCCCCAGGTCACCGCCGGCAACAGCCACTACTTCCGCATCTGCTTCCTGGACCCCTTCCAGGGCACCGTTCTGGCCAACTTCGCCAAGGATAAGTTCTCCGCCTCCAAGGCCTACTGCCTGGCCAAGCAGGGCGACGACTACTCCGTGGGCCTGTGCAACTACTTCATGGAGGCCTTCGGCAAGGACAACTGCGTGTATGAGACCTTCCCCGAGGGCACCTCTGACTACAGCTCCTATGTGACCAACGCCAAGAACTCCGGCGCTCAGGTCTTCTTCGCCCCCGTGTCCACCGAGGCCGCCGCCCTGATCATCGACCAGGCTGCCACCCAGTCCCTGGGCATGCCCATGCTGGCCGGCGACACCTGGGACTCCAACGTCATCACCGCCGCCGCCAAGGGCAAGGACGTGGACATCAACGTGACCACCTTCTACCAGGAGGGCGGCAACCCGGAGTTTGACGCCGGCATCAAGGAGTGGATCAATGCCGACGCCACCAACCTGACCAACAACAACGGCAATGACGAGGTGGCCGCCGTCACCGTTATGGGTTACGACGCCTACTATGTGGCCCTGGAGGCCCTGAAGGCCGCCGGCTCCACCAAGCCCGCCGACGTGATGGCCGTGCTGGGCGGCGTGGAGTTCGACGGTGTGTCCGGCCACATCGCTTTTGATGATGTGAACGGCGACGCCATCCGCGACGTGGCCTACGTCAAGCACTGCAACACCGAGACCGGGAGCTGGGAGTTTGTGGCCCAGCAGGGTGTGTAAGCCTTTTTCCCACACAAAACACACCGGCGGGGGCCGCCTGGCCCCCGCCGGCGCTCACATCCCAGGCCCTCACAGGGCTGTCCCGAAAGAGCGCCGCTGCCGGAGTTCTTTCGGGACAGCCCGGTTTATCCAAAACTGCTACAAGAGAGGAAGAAGCCCTATGGATCTGATGAATACCGTCCTGCCGTATCTGCTCTCGGGCATTTCAGTGGGCGGGCAGTATGCCCTTATCGCCATCGGCTACACCATGGTATACGGCATCCTGCGCCTGATTAACTTTGCCCACGGAGACGTGTTTATGGTGGCCGGACTGATGATGGTCTATCTCTCCGCCTCCATGCCCCTGTATCTGGCAGTGCCGCTGATGATTGTTTTAACGGTCCTTCTCGGCTTTCTTATCGAGCGGGCGGCCTACAAGCCCCTGCGCACCGCCCCCCGGATGTCGGTGATGATCTCGGCCATCGGTGTGAGCTACCTGCTGCAAAACCTGGCCCTGTATATCACCGGCGGCCTGAACAAAAATTACCCCACCATCCCCTGGGTTTCCGACCCTATCACGGTGTTCGGCTCCCCCACCAAGCGGGTCACCCTGATTACCCCCTTCCTCACGGTGGCGCTGGTGATCGTTCTGGTGTGGCTTATCAATCACACCAGAGTGGGCATGGCCATGCGGGCCGTCTCCCGGGACTTTGAGACCGCCCAGCTCATGGGCATCCGCATCAACAACGTCATTTCTGTCACCTTTGTAATCGGCTCCTTCCTGGCGGCGGTGGGCTCCATGCTCTACTTCTCCAACTACCCCGGCGTGGTTCCCACCTCGGGCGGCATGCCCGGCCTGAAGGCCTTTGTGGCCGCCGTCTTCGGCGGCATCGGCTCCATCCCCGGCGCGGTGGTGGGCGCCTTCATCATCGGCATATGCGAAAACATCATCAAGGGCCTGGACATTATTTTACAGGCCGTGGGCGTGCTGAAGGAGCCCCTGGAGCTGGCCACCTTCTCCGACGCATTCACCTTTGCGCTGCTGATTATCGTTCTGGTCTTCAAGCCCACCGGCCTGTTCGGTGAGAAGACCACCGACAAGGTATAGGAAGGGGGAGACAGCTATGATTACAACCCGCAAAAAGACCAATCTTATCTCCCTGCTTCTGGTGGCCGCCATGCTGGCCCTTGTCATCGTTCTGGACCAGGTCATCCAGCCCACTGACAGCATGTCCATGCTCCTGAAGGTGCTGCAAAAGGGCTCCATCTACGCCCTGGCCGCCGTGTCCATGAACCTGCTCAACGGCTTTACCGGCCTGTTTTCCCTGGGGCACGCCGGCTTCATGCTGATCGGCGCTTACACCTACGCCATCCTCACCATCCCCTCTGAAGCCCGGGATGTGGTCTATCAGTACTACGACGCCGCCATCCGTCTCTCCTTCCCGGAGACGCTGGGCAATGCCATGGGCCCGGCGGGCACCCTGCTGGGTGTGGTGCTGGCCATCATCGCCGCGGGGCTGGCCGCCACCGTGATTGCCTGGCTGATCGGCCTGCCGGTGCTGCGGCTGAAATCCGACTACCTGGCCATCGCCACCCTGGGCTTTGCCGAGGTGGTCCGGGCGGTCTTCCAGTGGGGCAAGCTGGGCCCCGTCACCAACGGCTCCAACCCCCTGAAAAGCTTTGTGCGCATCAACTCCTTCCAGCTCAAGCTGGGCGGGACTACCATCAGCCTGACCACCTTCGTCCCGGTGCTGCTGGCCACCCTGTGCATCGGCCTGATCGTGTTGCTGGTGAATTCCACCTACGGCCGGTCCTTCAAGGCCATCCGGGACGACGAGGTGGCCGCCGAGGCCATGGGCATCAACCTGGCCAGGCACAAGATCATGTCCTTCTGCATCAGCTCCTTCTTCGCCGGAGTGTCCGGGGCCGGCATGGCCATGGTGCTGGGCATCGCCCAGGCCAGCAACTTCAAGTCCGCCATGACCTATGAGATCCTCCTCATGGTGGTGCTGGGGGGCATCGGCTCCATCTCCGGCAGCTGCATCGGAGCCATGCTGTTCATTGCCGCCTCCGAGTGGTGGCTGCGGGGCCTGGACTCCGGCAATTTCCTGGGCATCAACGCCCCCGGCATCTTCCGCAACGGCTTCCGCCTGGTGGTGTTCTCCGTCATTATTATGATTGTGGTGCTGTTCTTCCGCAAGGGCATCATGGGGGACCGGGAGCTGCCCGACCTGTTTAAAAAGCGCGCCAGGAAGGAGGGGGCCGGAAAATGAGCAGTATCTTAAAAGTGGAAAATGTCACCATGCAGTTCGGCGGCGTGGTGGCTGTGGACAACCTGAATCTGGAGGTCAACGAGGGAGAGATCGTGGCCCTCATCGGCCCCAACGGCGCCGGCAAAACCACTGCCTTCAACGTGATTACCGGCGTGTACCAGCCCACCAACGGTGCGGTGTGGTTCCAGGGGGACAAAATCGTGGAAAACCACCCCCAGGGCAAGATGAAAAAGCTCTATAAGGGGGAGGAAGCGGGGAGCTACACCCACGTTCTGGCCCCCACCCCCGACAAAATCACCCAACTGGGCATGGCCCGTACCTTCCAGAACATCCGGCTGTGGAAGTCTCAGACGGTGTTTGACAACGTGCTTATCGCCATGCACTGCCGCACCCACACCAATTTCCTGGCCGCCTCCTTCCGCATGAACCACAGGGAGGAGCAGGAGCAGCGGGAGCGGGTGGCCCAGCTGCTGGAGACGGTGGGTCTCTACGACGTGAAGGACGAACTGGCCACCTCCCTGCCCTACGGCAAGCAGCGCCGGCTGGAGATTGCCCGGGCCCTGGCCACCGACCCTAAGCTCCTCCTGCTGGACGAGCCCGCCGCCGGCATGAACCCCCAGGAGACCCAGGAGCTTACCGCCTTTATCGGTCAGATCCGCAGCGACTTCCACATGACCGTCTTCCTGATCGAGCACCACATGGACCTGGTTATGGATATCTCCGACCGCATCTATGTGCTGGACTTCGGCAAGCTTATCGCGCAGGGCACGCCGGAGGAGATTCAAAACAACAACCGCGTCATAGACGCCTATCTGGGGGTGGTCGAGGATGCTTAAAATTGAAAATCTGCACGTGGCCTACGGCGGCATCCAGGCCCTGCGGGGCATCTCGCTGGAGGTGCCCGACGGCAAGATCGTCACCTTGATCGGGGCCAACGGCGCCGGCAAATCTACCACCCTGCGCACCATCACCGGCCTGGTGAAGGCCCAGAGCGGCTCCATCCAGTGGAACGGGGAGGAGTTGCTGGGCAAGTCCATCGACCGGATTATCAGCGCCGGCATCGCCATGAGCCCCGAGGGGCGGCGGGTCTTCCCCGACATGACGGTGCTGGAAAACCTGAAAATCGGCGCCTACCTACGCAAGGACAAGGCGGAGATTGAGAAGGACATCAAATGGGTATACACCCTCTTTCCCCGCCTGGAGGAGCGCAGCTGGCAGCTGGCCGGCACCCTGTCCGGAGGCGAGCAGCAGATGCTGGCCGTGGGCCGGGCCCTCATGTCCCGCCCCAAGCTGATGATGCTGGACGAGCCCTCTCTAGGCCTGGCCCCTCTGGTGGTGCAGGATATCTTCTCCATCATCGGCGAGATCAACCGCCAGGGCGTCACCATCCTGCTCATTGAGCAAAACGCCAACATGGCCCTGAAAATCGCCGACCTGGCCTATGTTCTGGAGACGGGCAACATCACCCTGTCGGGCACCGGCGAGCAGCTGCTGGCCGACGAGAAGGTGAAGGAGGCCTATCTGGGCAAGCACAAGAGCTGAAATGACAGACAAGAACACCCGAATGGCCCGGCGTAAGCGGGTCAGTGAGATTATCGAGGTAGGCTACGACCAGGACTGGCTCAGCCGGCTCTACGACCTCATCAACGCCCTGGCCATTGTGGCCAACCTGGCCGCCAGCATTCTATATACCTTTGAGGCGGTCCGTCTCCCCTTTGGATGGCTGGTGCTCACCCTGGAACAGGTGACAGTCGCCTTCTTCGCCGTGGACTACTGCCTGCGGCTGTGGACCGCCCGGGCCCTCTTTCCCGGCCTGTCGGAGCCCCGGGCGGTGCTGAAATACGCCCTGTCCTTCAGTGGGGTGGTGGACCTGCTCTCCTTTCTGCCCTACTACCTGCCCTTCTTCTTCCCCGCCGGAGCGGTGGCCTTCCGTATGTTCCGGGTGGTGCGCATCTTCCGGCTGTTCCGTATCAACGCCTACTATGACTCGCTGAATGTCATTACTCAGGTCATCACCAGCAAGGGGCAGCAGCTGCTGTCCTCGGTGTTCATCATTCTTGTGCTGATGCTGGCCTCCAGCCTGTGCATGTACAGCTTGGAGCACGAGGCCCAGCCCGAGGTGTTCACCAACGCCTTTTCCGGCATCTGGTGGTCGGTGTCCACCCTGCTCACTGTGGGCTACGGGGACATCTACCCCATCACCACCGTGGGCAAGCTGTTCGGCATTATCATCAGCTTTCTGGGGGTGGGCATGGTAGCCATCCCCACCGGTATCATTTCCGCCGGCTTCGTAGACCAGTATTCCCGGATTAAACGGCTCAGCGAGTACGCCCACGAGTCAGATATCCACTTTATCAAGGTCTCCCTGCTCCCAAAGGATCCCTGGGTGGGAAAGACCATTGTGGAGCTGGGCCTGCCCGCCGGCGTCATTGTGGCCGCCATTCAGCGCAACAGAAAAATTGTTGTGCCCCGGGGCAGCGTGGAGCTCCGCGCCGGCGACACCCTGGTACTGGGGGCCAAGTCCCTGGGGAACGACAAGCACATCGACCTGAAGGAGATGGTGCTGCGCAGTCAGAACCCCTGGAACGGCCTGCCCATCCGGGAGCTGGACATCTCCCGCCAGACCATCATCGTCATGGTCCGGCGGAAGGGCAACATCCTTATCCCCAATGGCGACCTGGTCCTCAAGGAGGGCGACAGCATTATCCTGTACACACAGTCCCACCTCCGGGACGCCAACACCATTGAGGTATAACAACAGGCTGGAAGGAAATCCCTTCCAGCCTGTATTTTTCTAAAAGTTCTGGCAAAGTTGGCTTGCATTACCAGAGGTTCCGTGGTATAATCGACACGAAAAACAAAAATGCGGCGGCTTACGGGTGTTCCCGCACCCGCAAGCCTGCACAGGTGAAAGCCACACCTATACAACGGCAACCAACCGTATCCGCATGGGATATTATACGACATTCCACCCTTATTTGTCAAAGGGTGCCTTTGCTGTATTTGTTTCCTGCCATTTTTTGTTAGGTGGAATATGATTCTCACACTGTGTAGGTTTGCGCTACGCAGTGTTTTTGTTTTGCCCGGCACCCAGGGGCGAAAGCCCCTGGGCCCTACAAAATTTGGGAGGTTTTTGAAATATGGGGGAGTTGGCTGTTTTTACAAATGTGCTTGCCTTGATTAAGGCAAAACGCAAATGGATCGGTATTATTGTTTTTGTTTTAATTTGTGTTGGCGCAGTTCTAACGGTACAGCGCGCAGCAGATTACAGCAGACTGAAAAAAGAAAACCGCGAAATAACAACCAAATTAGCTGAATTAAGTAATGTGCAGGAACAACTGACCTATGCGGAGGAGCAATTAAACCTGTATCAGGAATCTACAAACGCTTTGACCCAGCAGGTAAGCGACCTAAACGCAATTAACGAGGAGCTCACAAATCAAGTGGAAGAACTCCTCAACGTACAGGAAACTGTGCCTGTTGTAACAAGAAATGTTCTCGAAGAACAAATCAGTTCCCTTAGTGAACTGGTAACTCAGAAATATATGTACAGAAACGCAAGCCGTCAGGAAAGCGACAAGACCTGGCTTTGGGGATGGACCATGCCCTTCAGCGATACAAGTCTACTCGCTACATACGATGGTGTCATAACAACCAGCATAGACCTTAAAGGGGTCAAATTCAATGTGAATGAACTCACTAAAACAATCACAGTAACAATTCCCTCCAGCAAAATTTTCGACCATAACATCCCACAGGAGACCATTAACGTTTTAGAGGTCAAAAACAATCTGTTCAATCAGACCACATTTAATGATTACAATAAATTTATCAGCGCAGAAAAAAACGTTATGGAGCAAATCGCTATTGATCAAGGTCTCCTTACGCAAGCCGATGAAGAAGCCAAAAACGTTATTGAAGCTTTCTTAAAAACGATACCTGGAATTGACCAATATAAATTGGTCTTCAAATAATCTGCCAAAACGCCTCACCCCTAAAAAGGTGAGGCGTACCTATTTCCGTTCACTCCCTGTTCTAATCAGGCGGAAATTATTTTTCATTTGTAGTCTTTGTGTTTCGATAAGGTAGAATAAGTTTTGCAAAAAGGAAAAGAGACATAGTTTGCAGCGCTCTGGTAGAATGAAGTTGCGACACACCATTCTGAAAGGAGACAGCAAACCATGTCCGAGAAGATTGTACAGCTAAATGAGGAAGTAATCAAGGGTGAGCTAAAGGAACTTGTGCGAGGCAGCGTGGAGGAAACGCTCAACGAACTGCTGGAGGCGGAGGCAGAGAAGCTGACGCAGGCGGCGCGGTACGAGCGCAATGAGCAGCGGCAGGGATACCGCAGCGGCTACTATAGCCGTAATCTTACCACGACTTCCGGGGACGTTACCCTGAAGGTGCCCAAACTCAAGGGAATCTCTTTTGAGACTGCCATCATCGAGCGGTACCGCCGCCGGGAAAGCAGTGTGGAGGAAGCGCTCATAGAGATGTACCTGGCCGGTGTATCGGTGCGGCGTGTGGAGGACATCACCGAGGCTCTGTGGGGCAGTAAAGTATCACCAGCCACCATCAGTGAGTTGAACAAGAAAGCCTATGTTCACATTGAGGCTTGGCGGAACCGGCCCTTGCAGGGCGGCAGATATCCCTACGTCTATGTGGACGGAATCTATCTGCGGCGGAACTGGGGCGGAGAGTATGAAAATGTGGCGATACTGGTGGCGATTGCAGTAAATGAGGACAGATACCGTGAAGTTTTGGGCGCCGCCGAGGGGATGAAGGAGAACAAGTCCAGCTGGGTTAGCTCCTTCCAGTGGCTGCGTGGCCGCGGCCTGGAGGGGGTCAGGCTGGTGGTTGGGGATAAGTGCCTTGGTATGTTGGAGGCCGTGGGAGAAGTATTCCCGGAGGCCAAATACCAGCGCTGTATCGTCCACTTTTACCGCAATGTGTTTTCAGTCACGCCTCGTTCCAAGGTGAAACTGGTGGCAAAGATGCTCAAGGCGATCCACGCTCAGGAGAGCAAGAGAGCTGCCCGGGAGAAGGCAAAAATCTTGGTGGAAGAACTGCGTGCTATGAAGTTAAAAGAGGCCGCCAAGAAGGTAGAAGATGGCATTGAAGAGACGCTTACCTACTGCTATTTTCCCAGCGAACACTGGACGCGCATCCGTACCAATAATGTCATAGAACGGCTTAACAGGGAAATCCGCCGCCGCACTCGGGCGGTGGGCTCTTTCCTGGATGGCAACTCCGCCCTCATGTTGGTCTGTGCCCGGCTGCGCCATGTCGCCGGCACGCAGTGGGGCAACAAGAAGTACATGAATATGAGGCACCTGGAGGCTGTTCTGGAGGACACCTCTATTGCTGGCTGACTTCATTCCGGCCAGAGTCGGCATACTAATTTGCGAAATAATCTTGACACTACCCGCAACCGTTGCATTGATGAACGCCTACCTGGAACAGAACGGATATATGAATGACTTCAACGAAACCAGATTGCATCACGAGATTTATATGTCTAATGCAAGGAAGGTTCCGCCTAAGAAATGGAGAACTGTCATTCGGCACCCAATTAAAAAAGCGTGATAATTTCGTTTTATCAGCCTTACCCAGGGAGTGTCCAAAATAAAGATATTATGATATAATGGTAAACTATGAGAAAGGGAACAGAAGCGGCATGGAAAAAGTGCCCAAAATGCGGGAAG
>CAJUFJ010000011.1 GCA_910585815.1 uncultured Oscillospiraceae bacterium
GTTCATCCGCAAAAATTCCGCCTGGGAGTATGTGCCAGGCTATGTAGACGAGGGCCTGTCTGCCGCTACCACCAAGAGGCGGGAGGATTTCCACCGCATGGTGGAGGACGGTAAGGCGGGACTCTTTGACCTTATCATCACCAAGGAGATCACCCGCTTTGCCCGCAACACCCTGGACTCCATCCTCTACACCCGGGAGCTGCTCAGCGCCGGGGTAGGAGTGTTCTTCCAGAACGACAACATCAACACTTTTGACGAGGACAGTGAGCTGCGCCTGACCATCATGTCCGGAATCGCCCAGGATGAATTGCGCAAGCTCTCCAGCCGTGTTAAATTCGGACACGCCCAGGCTATCAAGAAAAATGTTGTCTTGGGCAACAGCCGTATTTTCGGGTATGTGAAGGACGGCGGTCGGCTGGTGATTGACGAGGACGAGGCCCCCATGGTGCGGGAGCTGTTCGAGCTGTACGCCACCGGAGAATACAGTATGAAGCAGATAGAAACCCTGTTTTGGGAAAAGGGCTACCGCAACCACAACGGCAAAAAGATTGCCCATACCACCATGTCGGGAATGATTTCCAATCCCAAGTACAAGGGCTATTATGTAGGGAACAAGGTCAAAGTGATTGACCTATTTACCAAAAAGCAGAAATTTTTACCCCCGGAAGAATGGGTTATGTTTAAGGACGAAACAGGCGAGATTGTTCCCGCCATAGTAGACGAGGACCTTTGGGAACAGGCCAACAAGGTTTTACAGAAGCGCAGCGAGGACGTGAAGGGCCGTCAAGGTATCTGTAACCATGCCAACCTCCTGACGGGTAAACTGTTTTGTACCGACTGCGGTACGGCCTACTATCGCCGGGATTCGGTGGACAAGACCGGGAAGAAAAATAGTAAATGGGTCTGTTCCGGGAAAATCAAAAATGGGGCGGATTCCTGCGCTTCCTTCCCGATCTACGAGGAAGAATTAAAGCCGCTACTCTTTGAGGTGTTTCAAGAGACAGAAGCGGACGCTGACGCTCTCATTGAGGAATACATTGAGATGTACAAGTCTCTGGGGGATGGCGAGGACACGGCAAAGCAAATCGCCGCCCTGCGGCAACAAATCGAGCTGGCCCAGAAGAAGAAAAGTAAACTGTTGGGGTACAACGCTACGGGCCAGCTCTCCGACCGGGATTTTCTCTCTATGAATAAAGAGTGTGACAGAGAGATGGACGAAGCCGAGCGGCAAATATACGACTTGGAGCAGCAGCAGCTTTCTAAGGCAGAGTTTAAGAAGCATATCGACACCATACGCCGGGTGCTTCAAAACGCTAAGAGGGACGCCGCCCAAGGTATCATCAACAAGGAATTTGTAGACCGCTACATTGACAAAATCTTTGTTACTCCCGAGGATGGGCGGCTAAAGTTGCAAATCAAGATATTTACAGGGGACACCACCGACAAATACCTTGCAAATCTCCGAAGTCGTACGGGTCACACGTTCAAGAAGATGATCGAGTCCTACGAGAACGGCATGAAGTAATCTGCCCCATCCAGGGACGGATAATCTTTGCCTGATTTGCCAGGCGGATAGAGGGGCCGGGCGCGCAGTCCATCGGGGGGCGCTGTCAGAGGAGACCGGGCAGTCCGGTTTCTGGGACAGTTTTCCCCGGGGTGGCGTCCGGCCCCGTTCCATAACCAACAGGCCTCCCCGCAGGGAGGCCTGTTTTTACAGTCCGTTGACAATAAAATTGGGCCGCTCTCCCTCCAGCAGCAACCGGACGGAGCGCCACATATTCCGGTGGGCCCGACGGAAGGAGCCGCCAGTGATGCCGCCCAGGTGGGGGGAGTACACCGCCCGGTCCGCGATCTCCGGGGGCAGGTCCACCAGGGGGTGGTCTGCGGGGGTGGGTTCGGGGTCGAGGGTGTCGAAGGCGACGCCCCCCAGTCGCCCCTCCAGAAGGGCCGCACGGACGGCCAGGTTGTCCACCAGCTGGCCCCGGGCGGTGTTCACCAGGATGGCGCCGGGCTTGACCCGGTCCAAAAACGCCCTGTCCACCATGTGGGTGGTCGCCTCATTAACGGCGCAGTGGAGGGACAGAATATCGCAGCGCCCGGCCAGCTCCTCCAGGGGCAGGTAGGTGATGCCCAGCTCGGCCTCCACCTCGGGCGGGCGGCGGTGGGCGGTGTAGTAAAACAGTTCACAGCCGAAGGGCCGCAGCAGCCGGGCGGTAGCCTGGCCGATATCTCCCAGGCCGATAAGGCCCACTGCCTGCTCCCCCAGCTCCGGGGCGCTGGACACCATAAACCGCTCCTTAAACCGAATCTGCTCCCCCGCCTTGACGGCGGCATGACCGGTAATCCCGCAGCGCAGGGCCATGAGCATGAGCATAACGGTGTGTTCCGCCACCGAGACGGCGTTACAGCCCTTGTTGTTGCACACAAAAATGCCCTTTTCCCGGGCGGCGGCGGTGTCGATGGCGTTGAAGGCCACCCCCTCGGAGTGAATCAGCCTCAGCCGGGGGAGAAGGTCCATGATATCCCGGCCGATGGGGGTGATGGCGTCGGCAAAAATCACTTGGGCGTTGGGATTTTCCTCCGCCGCCTGGAGGCTGGACTGGTGGGCCCCGCTGAAAACCAGCTCCACGGGCAGGTCCCGGACAAATTCCGGGAGGTACAGGTCGTAGCGGGCCTTGGGCCCGAAAATCAGAATTTTCATAGATGGTCTCCTTATGTACAGAGGCGGCCAAAGGCCGCCCCCTGTTTTATATTACCGTTTTGCCTCCAGCGCTGCCCAGCCGTTTTTCTCCCGCTTCCGGATCAGGGTGAGGCCGGCCTGCTTCAGGGCCGCCTCCACCTCCTGGGTCCGGGTGTCGATGATGCCGGAGCACAGGAACACGCCGTCCTCCTCCAGCAGGCCGGGCACCTGGGGGGCCAGGGGGATAATCACGTCGGCCACGATGTTGGCCAGCACCAGGTGGTATTGGTTCCGGGCCAGCTCTGCGGCCAGGCCCTTGTCGGACAGCACGTTGCCCGCCCGGACGGTGTACCGGTCCCGGCCGATGCCGTTGAGGGCGGCGTTTTCATAGGCCACGTCCACCGCCTTGGGGTCGATGTCCACCGCCACGGCGGAGCTGGCCCCCAGGCACAGGGCGGCGATGGACAGGATACCGCTGCCGCAACCCAGGTCCAGCACGGCCCGGCCGGGCACGGTGTGTTCTTCCACCCCCTCCAAACACAGCTGGGTGGAAGCGTGGGAGCCGGTGCCGAAGGTGAGGCCGGGGTTGAGGTAGAAGGGCACCCGGCCCGCCGGGACGGGCTCCTCCCCCATCCACTGGGGCACCACGTAGAGCCGTTGGCCGATCTCCAGGGGTTTGTAGTACTTCTGCCAGCTGTAGGCCCAGTCGTTGTCGGTGAGGGGGGTGGCGGTAAACTCCTGGTCCAGCCCCCGGGTGTACTGCTCCAGCTGCTTTTTTCCGTCCTCGTCGTCGGTGACGTAGAACTTCACCCGGGTAACCCCCTTCATCCGGTCCAGCAGCTCCTGGTCCACATAGTCCCAATATTGCCGGTTTTGCTCCAGGAAGCTGAGAAAATCCTGCTCGTCCTCAATCACCAGGCTGTCCATTCCGGCGGCGGCCAGCTTTGCGCACACCTGGTCCAGCCGGTCCGGGGTGGTGTTGACGGCCACCTCCAGCCATTTGACCTCGTCCATGGTATCACATCCAATCTATTTTCTTGGCCAGTCCTGAAACCACGCGTCCCGGGGCAGGTCGTTCCAGCAGAACAGCACCCGCTGCGCATACAGTTCCAGCACGATAAAGCCCGCCGGGCCGTCGGGGGTCTCCGAGCCCTCGTAATAGACGCCGCCGTCTCCGTCCAGGTGGAACACGCCCGATTCCGGACTCCAATCGTGCTCCAGCACCCCCGCCTCAAAGGCACCGCTTAATAGCAGCTCTCTGGTCAGCGGCTTCTCCGGGAGGGAATACCTCGTCCCGTTCGGGTAATTTACCTCCACACCCCGGTCCAAAGCGCCGTCTATAAACCGCCAGTTTTTCAGAACAATGGCCGCCGGGCCGGTGTTCCGGTGCCGCCCGGTGGGGTTGAGGGGGTTGTCCTTTGTAACATCGAAGCCATCATCTGTAAAATGGAGTATCAGATCCGTCCCAATTTCCTCCACCGAGGTGATGCAGTGGTCGTGGAGGGAGATGGTCTCCCCGTCCTCCGACACAAATTTCCATTTGTCCGCCATCCGCCATGGGGTTAACGATCAGTGCCCATGTAGAACAGGGCCACGGTGCCAGGGCCGGAGTGGGCGCCGATGACGGGGCCCACATAGTTGATGACCACGTCCTGCACGCCAAAGCGCTTCTTTACCATGTCGGCCACCGTTTGGGCGTCCTCCGGGCAGTCGCCGTGGCTGATGAAGACGGTGAGGCTGCCCGGATCGATGGCGGTGTCCTCCATCCGGTCCACCAGGGCCTTGAGGGAGGCCTGCCGGCCCCGGGCCTTGCCGATATTAATGAGGTGGCCCTCGTTGTCCACATGGAGGACGGGTTTAATGTGGAGCATGGAGCCCACCATGGCGGTGGCGGCAGAGATACGGCCCCCCCGCTTGAGGAAATGGAGGTCGTCTACGGTGAACTGGTGGCACAGGTTCAGCTTGTGCTCCTCCACCCAGTCCCGGACCTCCTCGATGGAGTGGCCCAGGTCCCGCTGGCGGGTGGCATACCACACCAGCAGCCCCTGGCCCAGGGAGGCGCACAGGGTGTCCACAGTGTACAGCCGCCGGTCGGGATATTGGGCGCTCAGCTCCTCCACGGCCAGGCGGGAGGCGTTGTAGGTGGCGGACAGGCCGGAGGAGAAGGCCAGAATCAGCACATCCTTCCCGGCCTGAAGCAGGGGCTCCAGGGCCTCGGTGTACTGGGCCACATTGACCGCGTTGGTGGTGGCCATCTCGCCGCCGCGCAGGCGGTCATAGAAGACGTGGGGGTCCATATCCCGGTTGTCGGGGTAGTTGTAATAGGTGTGGTCGGCCAAAATAAAGGAGAGGGGGAGGACCTGAACGTCGATCTGCCGGACCAAATCGGGGGGCAGGTCGGCGGAGGAGTCGGTGAGGATAACAAAATCAGACATAACAATACTCCTTTTTATATCGGGCGGAAGACGGCCCGGTTATCTGCGCTTTTTTTCCTCCTGGGGCTGGAGGATGGAGAGAATGCGCTGGCAGGCCAGCTGGTTGGCGTAGCTGCGCACGGCGAAGTCCAGGGCCATCTTCGCCAGGTCGGACTGGCCGGCCTCCGGGTCGATGGCCTGGGCGGTGTCGGTGAGGGCGTGGTCCAGGGCGTCCCGGAAGTAGGCGTATTGCTCCGGAGGGCTCTTTTCCAGGGCCCGGCCCGCCCCCATCAGCGCCCCGATGTCCCGGACGGACAGAACCTGTTTCAGTGCCACCACGGCGGTGAGGTAGCCCAGGTGGGTGGGGCCGTAGCGTTTGCCCTCCGCCCGGGGCACCAGGCCGTCTTTAATATAGTTGTTCACCATGGCGGAGGTGAGAACCGGCCCCCCGTCGAAGCGGATCAGCTGCCGGGGCATGTAGGAGATCAGCTGGTCCATATACAGGGCAATATCGGGCAGGTCCTCCCAGGGGGAGGGCCGCTCCTGTTCCATGCGGGATTTGAGATTTTGCAGCTCGTCCATAGGCGGATTCCTTTTCTTTCCATGTGATGTTAACAATTATATCACAGAATTTCGGGTATTGTAAAGTGTAAGTGAGCAATGTCCTGCCGCGTATTTTATCGCATCAAGTAGGGGCGGCCTGTGGCCGCCCGTCTGTCACAGGCAGATACACTCTTTGATTACGGGGGGTACGGGGGTTGCGGGCGGCCACAGGCCACTTCTACAGGGAAGGCGGCGAAGGGGACCCGCCCGGGTCAGCGGTTGCGCAGATGCTCCATCCGGTGGTGGAGGCGCTCCAGCGCGCCGGCGTGGTCCAGAGACCGCAGCCGGGGGAAGGCCCGCAGCAGCCGCCGGTGGCCGAAGGAGTCGCCGGCCAGCAGCGCCTGCATGGAGGCGTGCCAATCCTCCAGCTGCCGGCGGACCTGGGTCCGCTGCTCCTCCCGGTGCTGCTCCCACTCGGCCAGGTTGTCGGCCAGCTCCGCCCGGCGCTCGGCCAGCCGGAAGGACAGCTCGTCCAGGTCCTCCTTCCAGCCCGCCCCCCGCTCGGCGGCGTCCAGCACCCGGTCGGCCAGATTCTCCCCGAACTCGTTGGAGGCCTCTCTGATTTTGGCGGCCAGCTCGTCGATCTGCGCCAGCCGGCGGTTCAGCTTGATAATGGTGGACACGGTGGCGGCCAGATCCACCGCCATCACCGCCCCCATCAGCGCCAGCAGGACAACGCCCAGAACCTGCGGGACGATGCGGATGAACAGCAGTACGGTGGGGTGAAGCAGCTTGACCACAAACATGCAGGCAAAGCCCCAGGCGATGGCGAAGCGCAGGCAGATGTAGCCACTGAGGTTAAAGGGCTCGTCGGAGTAGTCCCACCACCGCTGATGGAACAGCTTTTCCAGGGCGAAGCCGGTGAGCCACTCCAGGGCGGAGGTGAGGACCACCGAGCCCAGAAACAGCAGGGGCAGGCTGCCCGCCAGGGGGGTGAGGCAGGTGAGGACGATCACCACGCCAAAGCCGTAGATGGGGCAGACGGGCCCGTTGAGAAAGCCCCGGTTGACGAAGGATCCAGTGACCAGGGCGGCGTAGCTCACCTCGGTGCACCAGCCCAGGAAGGCGTAGATGAAGAAAATCCAGAGAAGACGGTACAGCATAACAGGCTCCTTATTTCGTATTTTTTAGGATATTATAGCCGTTTCCGTCCCGGTTGTCCAGCCCCTGGAGGGGGATGGGGGTATCCTGCCGCGCATTTAATCACAATCAGGAGAATTTGTAGGGGCGCAGAGTGCGCCTGCGGGCGGACAATGTCCGCCCCTACATAAAAAGCTGCGAATGAGACACACCTGAGGGGGATATAGGGGGGCGTCCCTTATGTAGGGGCGGCCTGTGGCCGCCCGTTCCCAAAACAAATCCTTTTGCGGGCGGCCAGCAAAAACGACCGGAGCCGCGCTGTCCGCGCCGCTCCGGCCGTGCTGCGTTGCGTTGAAAAGGGGGCGGTCACAGCCCCAGGGTGAGGCCCTCCTGGTCGGACAGGCCGTCCTTGGCCAGCATCCGCTCCAACACCTCCACGTCGGTGGTGATGTCCATGGCGTCCCCCTGAAACAGGAGGTCCAGCTGCTTCTCGAAGCCCTCCACCACCTTATCCATCATCCCCTCGATGCGGGACATGGCGGCGGTGATGTTCTGGCCGGACACCTCCTGATCCTCCAGCTGGGCATAGGCCCGGAGGATTTTCAGGGTGGTGGGCAGGTAGTAGCTCAAAAAGCTGTGGAGCTGGACGGCCTTGTCGGGGTGGGTCTTCTGGTAATCCAGAATTTTGGCGGTAATGACCCCGATCCGGTCGATCTGGGCGGACATCTTTTCGTTGTCGATGGCGTCGTTCACCGCCCGTATCTCGGCCAGGATAGCGTTTTCGTCGGCCTTGGGGGGCGGAGGCGGGGCGGTCTGCTCCCGGGGGGCGCCGGTGAGGCCGTCGCCGGAGAGGACCAGCCGGTCGCCGCCGTAATCCAGAAAGCCCTGAGGGAAAATGCCGTCGTCCAGCATGTCGGCCAGGTCGTCCCGGACCTTGGCGGGGGGCAGTCCGGTGGCCGAGGCCAGGGCGGAGATGGACACCGAGCTCTGCCGGCCGATCATAGCCATGTAGTTGCGCCAGCGGCTGGCCTGTTTGCGCTTGCGCAGCCCGGCCCACAGGCCGCCCAAGCCGGCGGCGGCGATGCAGGGCAGCACCATCAGCTCCATAATTTCCTCAATGAAAAAGGCAAAATCGCCGTTGAACAGCCAGTACAGCGGGTCGCCCAGGCTGCTGATAAAGCCGATGAGGCAGCCAGCGGCGGTGGCGGCCCCGGCGATGGCCCAGTTTTTGCCCTTCTTGTCCAGCTCGGCGATCAGGTCGCGGCCCCGGTCCTTCTTTTTTCTGGGCTTGAGCAGGGCCTGCTTCCGGGCGGGGCCGGCGGGCTCCTCCCAGGCGGGAGCGGCCTGGGGAGGCTCCTCCCAGGAGGAGGCCTCATAGGTGGTGCGAGCCCCCACGTCCCTCTGGCTGTACTGCTGCTGATAGTAGGGGTGCCGGCCCTTTTTCTTGTTGCCGCTGAGCATCTTCAGCACAATCATCAGCACGCCCACCGGGGCGGCGATGCCGGTAAAGATCAGCCCCAGGGCAATGAGCCAGTAAAATCCGTCGCCGTTATTTTTTTGACCTTGGTAGTCTGCCATGTTGTACCCCCGTATCCCCGCCGGTCCCTCTCGCCGGCGGCTGTGCTGATGTATTAACACTATAACAGAAAATCCCCAAAATGGAATTGATTTTTTCTTAAAATTCGGTGAAGAAATGGGGCGGTGTGTTACAAAGCCTATCATAACGCAGGATGGAAAAAAAGTAAATGGCTCAATCTGGTTTTTTGGTGAAATCTTTCTGCGGACTTGTAACTATTCTGTAATTATTTCGGGGGGAGGCCGTGCTATAATAGAAAATCGGTATGCAATATGCGGCCATGATATCAAAGGGACACACAGCATCCTGTGTGCGCCGGTCCGGACCTGGATCGGACAGGAAGGAATTAGTGCAATGGATGGACAGCGAGTAGATAAGAGCGCGGGTGGCGGCAAGCTGCCCTGGATTATCACCGGCACGGTGGTGGGACTTCTGGCGGCGGCCTACCTGGGCACCTGCGCCTGGGCGGCGGGCCGGGATACCATCCTGCCCAACGTGTCGGTGGCGGGGATTGACGTCTCCGGTATGACATCGGAGCAGGCCCGGGCGACGGTGGAAGACACCGTGGCCCGGCAGGGCAAGGACATTTCCCTCTCCCTGACCTATGAGGACCTGGAGGAGGAGCTGGATGTCAGCAAGCTGGCGGTGGACGCCGCCCGGAGCGCCCAGGAGGCCTGGAACGTGGGCCACGATAATTTCCTTACCGGCGGCCCCCGGCTGGTTGGCCACATGCTGGGCATGTCCAGCCAGCTGCCCCTGGCCCTCCCCGAGGAGGAGCCCGCCCAGGCCGAGCTGATGGAGCGGATGGAGCAGGCGGTGAGCGCCGCGGTGGAGGACCACGGCTATCAGGTGGAGGGCGACCAGCTGGTTATGACCAAGGGGGCCCCGGTCACCACCGTAAACTGGGATGATGCAAAGGCTCAGATGGAGGAGAAGCTCCAGCAGGCCTTTGTGGAGCGGTTCAGCGGAAAGAGCGACGCGGTAGACGCCACCGTGGCCCTGTCCGCCACCCAGAGCGAGACCCAGGAGCCCGATTTCGAGGCCATCCACCGGGAGGTGTACGCCGAACCCAAGGACGCCGCCCTAGACCTGGACTCCATGGAGATCACCGACCACACCGTGGGGGTGGACTTCAACGTGGATGATCTGAAAACCGCCTACCGGAACGCCAAAGGCGGCGAGACCTTCTCCATCCCCCTCACCATCACCCGGCCCAAGGTGACCAAGGACGACTTGGGGGGCCAGCTGTTCAAGGACCTGCTGGGGGAGGGCACCACCCATGTGTCCGGCTCGGCCAACCGCAAGCACAATGTGAAGCTGGCCGCCGAGGCCTGCAACAATAAAATCCTCCTGCCCGGGGAGGAGTTCTCCTATAACAACACCACCGGCAGCCGCACCGTGGAGAAGGGCTACCGGGAGGCCCCCATCTACGCGGGGAACAAGTCGGACACCGGTGTGGGCGGCGGCGTGTGCCAGCCCTCCTCCACCATCTACTTCGCGGTGCTCCACACCAGTCTGGAGATTGTGGAGCGCCACGCCCACGGCTTTAACACCGGCTACGTGGAGCCCGGCATGGACGCCACCGTCTTTTTCGGCGTGCAGGACTTCCGCTTTAAAAACAGCACCGACTACCCCATCAAGATCGTCACCAGCAGCTACGACGCCAAGGGGGGCCGGTATCTGAACGTGAAAATCTACGGCACCAATCCCGACGGCATCTACGCCGTCCCCCGGAGCAATACATTCAACCGGGTGAGCCCCACCACCGTCTACCAGCCCGACCCCGACGTGCCCCAGGGCACCTTGGTGCTGGACCGGGAGCAATACGCCTATGTGGGCATCAGCGCCCAGACCTACCGGGATATCTACGACAAGGCGGGCAACCTGCTGGAGACCCAGGACATGGGCAAGAGCAAGTACAACATGCGGCCCAATACCTACCACTATAATCCTGCCGACGGCGACCCCTCCACCTGGGTGGACGGCAAGCCCGGTGGCGGCACAACTACCGACCCTGGTACAACCACTGATCCCGGTACCACCACCGACCCGGGCACCACTACTCCCCCGACCAATCCACCGGTGGACCCCGGGACCACGCCGCCGCCCACCGACCCCGGCACAACCGATCCGGGCACCCTACCCCCCGCCGACTCCGGGACCCCGCCCCCCTCTGACACGGGGATCACCCCCATCGACCCCAGCCAGATGGCGGGATAACGGAGCGCGGGGCGTGTAATGTCCGCCCCTGCATAAAGAGAACACCGAAAGAGGAAAAAACATGTTTCAAGGCTACACCCAGGGCGCCATCGACTTTTTATGGGGCCTGAAGCTGAACAACGAGCGGGCCTGGTTCCAGGAGCACAAGCAGGAGTTCACCGACCTGGTGGACCGGCCAACCAGGGAGCTGGCCACCCAATTGACGGAGGATATGACAGAAGCCTTCCCCAGGCTGGGCCTGGAGCTGAAGGTGAGCCGCATCTACCGGGACGCCCGGCGGCTCTTTGGCCGGGGGCCCTACAAGGACCACCTCTGGTTCTCCCTGCGCAAGCCGGGGGAGCAGGACGGGCGTATTCCCTGCTTCTGGTTTGAGATCGCCCCCGACCACTACGGCTACGGTATGGGCTGCTGGGAGATGCTTCCCACTACCATGGCCAAACTCCGCGCCCGCATCGACCGGGACCCCAAGCCCGTGGAAAAACTGGCCCGGGCGGTGGCGCGGCGGGGGGAGTTTCACCTGGAGGGCCAGGAGTACAAGCGCCCCAAGGGGGACCCTGGCCCGCTGCTCTATCCCTGGTACAACCGGAAGGGGCTGGGCTTCACCAGTGAGCACAACTGCGAGGGGGTGTTCTTTACCCCGGAGCTGGCCGGCCAGGTGCTGGAGGGGTGGAAGTCCCTGGTGCCCCAGTATCAGTTCCTGTGCGCCCTGCCCGGAGACCAGGAACCGGAACATATGTGAGCATAGAGGGCCCTTCCAGCCGGAAGGGCCCTCATTTTGCAGGATTCCGCCTGCAATTATGCAAAACGTAAAAATCCGAGGGGTATATTTGTTGAATAAAACGAACAAAAATACTTGACAGGATTACAGTAGTGTGGTAAATTATAACCAGACAAAGGAAAGGTGAGTCCAATGTACAAGTAAGTGCCCCAGCAGCTGAAACGAAACGTCTGGTCAAACAATTTTGTATCAACATCTGTGATCGGCCATGAGAGGGAGCCAAGGAGAGACAACTAAGCTTCAGGATTCTTAAGAAGCTCTGAAAATCAGGGTATCTCCAGAAAAAGACCGGCAAGGACAGATCGTTTCAGTCAGCGCAAAGCGGCAGACCGAAAGGGCAAACAGGAAGGGAATCCGACCAAGGGCCTCACATATGAGGAGTCAGGCTGTAATAACGGCAACAAAGAGATGGTCGTGGAAGAACTGGAGGATTGCCGGCGGAATGCAGTGGAGCGTATCCAATAGAAACGGAGGTAGCCATATGATGTTAGATAATAAGACAGAACAGGAATGACCCTTGACTGTAACGGATTACGAAACGGACAGTCAAGGGTCATTTCTTTTTTTGTGGAACGGCCGCAGGGCCGTTTTTTTCCGTTCAGGACTTCGCGGTCCGTTTGGGGTAGGGCCGCATCTCGGGGGTCCGTCCAAGGATGTAGTCGGTGGAGGTGTCCAGGGTGTCGGCCAGGAAGCTCAGCATGGCCAGCGGCATCCTGCGCACGCCGTTTTCATAGTCGCAGTAGGTGGTTTGGGAAATCCCCATCAGGTCGCCCATGTCCTTCTGCGTCAGCTTGCGGTCCCTGCGGAGCTCTTTCAGAATATCGGAATAGATTGGTTTCATAAATACCTCATTATTTAACCAGTGAGATATTTACATTTTGTGTTGCCTCTGCTATAATATGCTAAAAAATTGAACCATATCAATTTTGAGGGGTACACATGATCGTTGCAATTGTCGGCTCAAGAAATCTGAGCATACCGGATTTGAGCCCCTATCTGCCGGAGGGTACGACGGAAATCGTTTCAGGCGGAGCCCGGGGAGTGGACGCCTGCGCCCGGGCGTGGGCCAGGGAAAACCGCCTGAAGCTGACGGAATTTCTGCCCGAATACGAAAAATATGGGCGGAACGCACCGTTAAAGCGGAATCTGCAAATAATCGCCTACGCCGACCTGGTGGTGGCCTTCTGGGACGGGGTGTCCCGGGGGACGAAGCACGTAATCGACAGCTGCAAGCGGCAGAACATCCCCATTTTTGTCCATCTGATCAGATAAAATGCCTCCCTTTCCACAGGGAGGCGTTTTCGCTGCCCGTTAAAGTTCATCCAGGCGGTCGGCGGCGCGGTCGATTTTGCGCTGTAAATACTCCAGGACCGTTTGCAGGTTGGCCCGGTTCATGTCGCCGTCGCTGGCAGACAGCTCCGCCAGCATCAGCATCTGATGGAGGCTGCGGTCAATCTCATCCAGCGAGTCCAGGGCCTCCTGGGGCAGGGTGTATTCGTCCATTGGGAGGGTACGCTCCTTTCACGGTGTCATAAACAAGGATAGCACAGCCGGGGCGGAAAAGCAACGGGAAACATTGGATTAGCACTCAAAGCAGTTGAGTGCTAAAAATTCACACTATGTTCATGAAATCTCCGCCGGAGCGGCCTATACTACAAGCATACCGCAGGCTTATTCCTGAAAGGAGTGTTAGTATGAACATGAATCAGTTTACCCAAAAATCCCTGGCCGCCATTCAGGGGGCCCAGGACATCGCCCTGACCCACGGTAACCAGCAGATTGAGCAGCCCCACCTGCTGCTGGCCCTGGTGGGGGACGGGGAGGGCTTCATCCCCCAGCTGCTCACCGCTGTAGGCATGACCGTTCCCAGCTTTGAGGCGGCGGTGGGGGCCGAGGTGGACAAGCTGCCCAAGGTCTCCGGCTCCGGCCGGGAGAGCGGGAAGGTGTACGTCTCCCAGGACGTGGACCGGGCCCTCCAGGGGGCGGGGCAGGAGGCCCAGGCCATGAAGGACGAGTACATCTCGGTGGAGCACATCCTCCTGGGCCTGCTGGCCCACCCCAGCGCCGCACTGAAGGAGCTGTTCCGCACCTACCGCCTGGACAAGGAGAAGGTGATGCAGGCTCTGGCCCAGGTGCGGGGGAGCCAGCGGGTCACCTCCGACAACCCGGAGGAGACCTACAACGCCCTGAAAAAATACGGCTCCGACCTGGTGGAGCGGGCCCGGCACAACAAGCTGGACCCGGTGATCGGCCGGGATGACGAAATTCGGAACGTCATCCGCATTCTGTCCCGGAAGACCAAGAACAACCCCGTCCTCATCGGCGAGCCCGGTGTGGGCAAGACGGCCATCGCTGAGGGGCTGGCCCAGCGGATTGTCAAGGGGGACGTGCCCGCCTCCCTGAAGGACAAGACCATTTTCTCCCTGGACATGGGCGCCCTGATTGCCGGCGCGAAATATCGCGGCGAGTTTGAGGAGCGGCTGAAGGCCGTCCTCAACGAGGTGAAGAAGTCGGAGGGGCGGATCATCCTCTTTATCGACGAGCTGCACACCATCGTGGGCGCGGGCAAGACCGAGGGCTCCATGGACGCGGGCAATCTGTTAAAACCCCTGCTGGCCCGGGGGGAGCTGCACTGCATCGGGGCCACCACCCTCAACGAGTACCGGCAGTATATCGAAAAGGACGCCGCTCTGGAGCGCCGCTTTCAACCTGTTCTGGTCAGCGAGCCCAGTGTGGAGGACGCCATTGCCATCCTCCGGGGCTTGAAGGAGCGGTATGAGGTATTTCACGGCGTGAAAATCACCGACGGGGCCATCATTGCCGCCGCCACCCTGTCCAACCGCTATATCTCCGACCGGTTTTTGCCCGACAAGGCCATCGACCTGGTGGACGAGGCCTGCGCCATGATCCGCACTGAGATGGACTCCATGCCCACCGAGCTGGATGTCATCCAGCGGAAGATTATCCAGCACGAGATTGAGGAGGCCGCCCTGAAAAAGGAGACCGACAAGCTGTCCCGGGAGCATCTGGCCGAGATCCAGCGGGAGCTGTCCGACATGCGGGACGACTTCAACGCCAAGAAAGCCCAGTGGGACAACGAGAAGGGGGCCATCGGCAAGGTGCAGAAGCTGCGGGAGGAGCTGGAGGCGGCCAGCGCCGCCCTGGAGAAGGCCCAACGGGAATACGACCTGGAGAAGGCGGCAGAGTTACAGTACGGCCGCATCCCCGAGCTGAAAAAGGCCCTGGAGGCCGAGGAGGCCGCCGCCAGCGAGGGCAAGGCCCGCTCCCTCCTCCGGGACAAGGTGACCGAGGAGGAGATCGCCCGGATCATCGAGCGGTGGACGGGCATCCCGGTGGCCCGGCTGATGGAGGGGGAGCGGGAGAAGCTGCTCCACCTGGAGGACATTCTTCACCGCCGGGTAGTAGGCCAGGATGAGGCCGTCCGGCTGGTGAGCGAGGCCATCCTCCGCTCCCGGGCGGGTATCGCGGACCCGGATAAGCCCATCGGCTCCTTCCTGTTCCTGGGTCCCACCGGCGTGGGCAAGACGGAGCTGGCCAAAACCCTGGCCGAGGCCCTGTTTGACTCCGAGCGCAACCTGGTGCGCATCGACATGAGCGAGTATATGGAAAAATTCTCTGTCTCCCGGCTCATCGGGGCCCCTCCGGGGTACGTGGGCTATGAGGAGGGCGGCCAGCTCACCGAGGCGGTCAGGAGAAAGCCCTACAGCGTGGTCCTATTTGACGAGGTGGAGAAGGCCCACCCCGACGTGTTCAACGTGTTACTCCAGGTACTGGATGACGGCCGCATTACCGACAGCCAGGGCCGGACGGTGGACTTTAAGAACACCATTCTCATTTTGACCTCCAACCTGGGCAGTCAGGCCCTGCTGGACGGCATCGGGCCCGACGGCGAAATCAGCGACGCGGCCCGGAACCAGGTGGGCGAGCTGCTGAAGCGGTCCTTCCGGCCCGAGTTCCTCAACCGGCTGGACGAAATCGTCTTCTACAAGCCGCTGACCAGGGAAAATATCACCCACATTGTAGACCTGCTGGTGGAGGGACTGAACCGGCGGCTGGCCGACAAGCAGCTGGCGGTTACCCTCACCCCCGCCGCCAAGGGGGCAATTATCGAGGCGGCCTACGACCCCGTCTACGGGGCCCGGCCCCTGCGCCGCTACCTCCAGCACACGGTGGAGACCCTCATCGGCCGGAAAATCATCGCCGACCAGGTGGAGCCGGGGGCCGCCCTCACGGTGGACCTGCGGGATGGAGCGCTGACAGTCCTTTAAAACAGGGAACCGCTCCCGGCACGCGCGCCGGGAGCGGTTTTCTATTTTTTCCGCACCAGGAAGGTGAGGGCGAACCACACCGCCAGATACAGGGTGATGGCCGCGCCGGCGGAGCCGCCCACGTAGTAGGAGGTCATCAGCCCGGCCACTCCCGCCAGGACGGCCCCCAGCAGGGAGAACAGGTGGTACTGCCGCATGTTCCTGGCCACATTCCGGGCGGAGGCGGCGGGAAGGACCAGCAGGGAGTTTATCACCAGCAGCCCCACCCAGGTCATGGACAGGGTCACCACCACGGCGATGGCCACCGAGAATACCGTCTCCTGCCAGAACACCCGCACCCCCCGGCTGTCGGCCAGGGCAGGGTGGACGGCGGAGAGCATCAGCTGGTTGAAGGAGGCCAGCCACAGCAGGACCACCAGCAGCAGAATCAGGGCCAGCAGTCCCACCTTGGCGGGCTCCACAGACAGGATATCCCCCACCAGAAGGGCGTTGAACCGGGTAAAGGACCGGCCATTGAGGGTGGACAGGAAGATGCCCAGGGCCACGGCGGTGGAGGAGAACACCCCGATTACCGTGTCGCTGGCCAGGGCGGTGCGGCGCTTGACCACGTTGAACAGCAGGGCGAACAGCACGGCAAAGACCACGGCGGCCCAGGTGGGCTCGTGGAAGCCGCACAGAGCCCCAATGGCCATGCCGGTGAATGCAGAGTGACCCAGGGCGTCGGAGAAGAAGGACATCCGGCTGTGGACCACCATGGTGGACAAAATCCCGAACAGAGGGGTAATCACCAAAACCGCCAGCAGGGCATTCTTCATGAAGAACATGGCCCCCGGCACGGCCCACTGGAAGGGGAGCAGGTCCACCAGCGCATACCAGATACTCATTCCACACCCCCCTTTCCCATCCGCAGGTGGAAGGTCTCATAAAACTCCGGGGAGGACAGGACCTCCTCCGGCGGGCCGGATTTCAGCACCCGGCGGTTGAGGAGGATCACCTTGTCGGCAAACTGACTCAGGGTGGCGAAGTCGTGGGTGGACAGGAAGATGGACAGGTCGTACTGGGTGCGCAGCTCGTCCAGCATGTCCAGCAGCTGGTGCTCCCCCTCGATGTCCACCCCGGACAGGGGCTCGTCCAGAATGAGGATGTGGGGCACCGGCTCCAGGGCCAGGGCCAGCAGCACCCGCTGAAGCTGTCCCCCGGACAGTCCCCCCATAGGCCTGTTAAGGAGGTCCTCCCCGTGGACCCGGGCCAGACAGGCCGCCGCTCGGTCCCGGTATTTGGCCGGGATGGGCAGCCACACCGGCCACCGGGCGGTGGCGGCGGTGAAGAAGTCCAGCACGGACACCGGGTCCCCCCGGTCGAAGCTGGGGGCCTGGGGGACGTAGCCCACCAGGGGCCGGGTCCCGCCGGTGACCGCGCCGTCCGCCAGGCGGATGGCCGGCCCTCCCGCAGGGGAGAAGGTGATCTTGCCCCGGTAGGCCGTCTGGCCTAAAATACTGCGGAACAGGGTGGACTTTCCCGCCCCGTTGGGGCCGATGAGGGCGGCAATCTCCCCGCAGTGGAGGTGGAAGGACACGTCCTCCAGGATGGAATCCCCCTCCAGCCGGACGGACAGCCCTTCAAGCTTCAGGCAGCAGGCACCAGCGCACCCGGAGATCAGCTTTCCATGTTTGATCTTCCGCATCGAACGAAACCACCTCCTCACCGGCAAACCCGTTGAGGATTGCCGCAAGATTACCGGTTATCCCGGTGTAGTATGCCTCCAGATCGCCCTCCGGGCCGTCCATCAGCATGTTCAGCTGGGCCACACGGCACCCGGTCTCCCGGGCAATGGCCCGGGCGGTGGCATCGGAGCCGTTGACCTCGGTGAAGATTGCCGGGATGCCGTGCTCCTTGACCAGCTCTGTGATCTCCACGATCTCGTGGGCGCTGGCCTCGCTGCCCGCCTCCTCCTCGATGGAGGCCAGCAGGGGCAGGCCGTAGGCCTTTGCGAAGTACTGGAAGCCGTCGTGAAAGGTAATCAGACCCGGGGCCCCCTGGGGCAGGTGTTCCTCCACCAGCGCCCAGGTGTCTTTTTCTGCCTGAAGGAGAATTTCCTCCGTTTGAACGGCGTTGTCCTCGTATTCGGCGGCGTGGTCCGGGTCCAGAAGGACCAGGTTGTTTCTCAGGTTGGCCGCCATGGTCCGGGCGTTGGACGGGTCCATCCAGTAGTGGGGGTCCCAGTGGCCGTGGTCGTGGCCGTCGTGATCGTCCCCGTCGTGGTGGTGGGACAGGTTTTCCAGCAGCTCCACCCCAAGGGAGCAGTCAATCACCGCCGCGTCAGAGGCGGCCAGGGCGTCCTCCAGAAATTCCTCCAGCCCCGCGCCGTTGACGGCGATCACGTCCGCCCGTTCCAGCTTCTTCATGTCCGCCATAGACAGGGTGTAGTCGTGGAGGCAGCTGGTGGACCCGGTGTCCAGCCGTTCCACCGCCACGCCTTCCACCCCCTCGGTGAGGGAGGAGGTAAACAGGTAAATGGGGTAGGTGGTGCAAACCACCGTCAGCCGGGCCGCCTCCCCCCGCGCCGGGGCGCAGGCGGGGAGGGTGAGGAGGAGGGATAAAATGCCAATGAGAACAGTTCTTTTCATTCAGAATCTCCTAACTTTCAGGAAAGCGTCAAAAGCCTCCTTTTGAAAGGAGGTGGCACGGCGAAGCCGTGACGGAAGATTGCATTTCGCGAAGCGAAATATACGAAGTAAAACAGGTCTGGAAACCCCTGTTTATTTCATACATTTCGCCTTCGGCGAAATCAATCCTCAGTCAGCCTTGCGGCTGACAGCCCCTTTCAAAAGGGGCCTTATTTTGTCCCCTCCAGCAGTTCCAGTAGCAGCCGTTCATTCTCCCCGGCGGCCTGGGTGAGCTGGGCGGATTTCTCCCGCAGGCGGGCGAGCACCTTGTCGTAATTGGCCAGGAGGGCGTCGGCCCGGCGGATGGCCTCGGCGCGGTCGAAGTGCTCCACGTCCCCGGCGGCGGGCAGGTCCAGCTCCTCCAGGTAGCTGGCCACCTTGGGGTCGTAGACCAGCCCCATGGCGGGCACCGCCATCCGGGCGGCGAAGATAAGGGTGTGCAGCCGCATGGCCAGGCACAGCCGGGCCTGTCCCAGCACCCCCATCAGCTCCCGGGGGGCGGTGGGCACGTCCAGCACCCAGGCGGGCTGCTCCATCAGCGCCCGGACCTGGGCGGTGGCGGCCCGGTCCCGGTCGGGCTGCATCAGCAGGAACAGCACCTCCAGCCCGTGCTGGCCCCGCAGGTGGTCGCACAGGGCGGCCAGCTGGGGGTAGAAGGCCTCCGCGTCGTGCCAGTCCCGGACAGACACCGCCACAAAGGGTTGTCCCTGAGGCAGGCCGGAGGCGGCCAGCAGCTCCAGCGACCGGGCCTGGCAGGCGGGCTCCAGATGAAACACCGGGTCGGCGGTGACAACGGCGGGGCGGGTAATGCCCATCTGCTTCAGCTCCAGGGCGGAGGCGTGGTCCCGGAGGGTGACCAGGGCGGCCCGCTCCACCACCTGGCGCACCCGGCGGCGGTTGGCCGGCTTGCGCACCGGGCCGATGCCGTTGGCATAGAGCATCACCGGCTTGTGGAGCCACTGGGCGCAGCGGATCACCGACAGATAGTACAGCAGCGACCGGGTGGAGGTGGTGTCCTGAAGGAGGCTCCCCCCCCCGGACAGCAGCACATCCCCCTGCCGCAGGGCGCGGAGCACCCGCAGCATCCGAAAGCGGGGGATGGCGTCCAGGCCGTACTGCCTGCGGGTCAGTTCCGGGTCGTTGGACAGCACAGTTACCGACACGTCGTCGCTGGCCGCCCGGATGGCCTGCTGGATGGAGTCCAGAATGGCGTCGTCCCCGGCGTTGCCGAAGCCGTAGTAGCCGCTCATGACCACCCGATACTTCCGCCTGCGCACCTGCTCATAGACCGACAGGCAGTCCGCCGCCATGCGGCGCACCGAGTAGTAGTCAAAAATCACCTGCCGGCCGTAGGCCCCCAGGGCCTCCTTCTCCGCCTGGGGGAGGCGGAAGGCGGCGGTCACGTCGGCCAGCAGAGTGTCAGGGTCGGACATGGGCAGGCCCCGGCAGCAGAAGTTGCCCGCCCGGGCCTCGTCCAGCTTGTCGGGGGTGAACAGGCCGTGGTAGCCCTCGTTGCCCGCCACGATGACGGCCTTTCCCGCCGCCATGGCCTCCAGCGCCGCCCGGGACACCCCCACAAAGAGGTCCCCCGCCGCCACAATCTCGTTGATATCGGTGCGGGGGCCGGTCATGGTGACGCACCGGCGGCCCATCCGGGCGTTGACATCCTCCGCCCGGGCCTTAAGCCGGTCGAAGACATTGCCCCCCCCGGCAATCAGGAGCTGAATACCGGGCAGGGCCCGGTCCAGCGCAGGGGCGATTTCAATGAGCTGTCCGGCCACCAGGGCTCGGTCCTCGTCCATCCGGCTGACGTAGGACAGGATGGGGGTGGCCGGGTCCAGGCCGAACTCCCGGATAACCTCCCGGCCGGTGTGGTCGGGGGAGAACTTCTCCGTGTCGATGCCGTTGATGGTAACGGTGATGTGCTCGGCGCTCAGGCCGTACTCCCGGATAAGGTAGGCCTTGATATCCTCCGACACCGCCACCGTCCGCTCCCCCCAGTTGGTGAGGTAGCGCAGGGCCCCCCGGGTGTCGAAAACCCAGTGGGCGGTGGTGACGAAGGGCACCTTCCACCTCCGGCACAGGGCGCCGCACAGAAAGGCGGGGATGCGGGCGTGGGCGTGGACAAGGTCGGGCCGCTCCCGGCGGATGGCCTCCCCCAGCAGCCTGCGCCCCTGGAGCATGGCCAGTCCGCTGCGGCGGTTGAGGGGGGCGGTGTAGTGGCGGATGCCGGCGGCGGTGATCTCCGGGACGTAGACGCCGCCGTTGGAGACGATGGCGATGTCGTGCCCCTCGCTTTTCAGCTCCTTGGACAGCTCCACAATGTGGGTCTCGGCCCCGCCGATGTCCAGCCCCATGGTGGCCATTAAAATCTTCATGGATTGCCCTCCTTAGCCCGGCATAGGGGCGCACCGCGGTGCGCCCCTATGCAGTCAGTCAAAAATCTCACACACCGTCCCGGTGAAATCGGCCCGCTTGGTCCAGTAGTTCCGGGAGGAGTTGACCCCCAGGTCATAGACCCGATTGATGGAGTAGCTCCGCCCCGTGACCAGGCCCCGGCCCTTCACGGTGATCAGCAGGTCCACGGTGTTGTCCGCCTCCAGCATGGCGGCGGTGCCGTCGGTAAGCCGGTCGGCCAGCTTGGTGCCGGGGGTGCGCTCCACCTGAATGTCGGTAATCTGCCCCAGGGCCCGGCCGCCGCTGGAGTAGCTCTGGTCGTAGAGGCTGTCCCCCACCAGGATGGCGGCGGCCACGTAGTCGTCCACCCCCCGGGCTCGGACCTGGAAGGTGATATCCTGCTCGGTGACCGACATGCCGGTGTGGGCCTGGTTGTTTTTAAAGAACAGGGCGGCGGCCATCACCAGCACAACGCCGATGACCAGCACATCAATCACGCTGATTTTGCCGAACAGACGCCCGTTTCGATCTATAAAGTTCATCCCTGCACCTCCTCAACGGCCACGATGGGGCCGCTGCCCATATAGCCCTCGCCCCGGAGGAAGCCGGTGGTGCCCACCCGGACCTCGTAGCCGCCGCCCACGGTAAAGGCCTTGTCACTGACGGTACAGGGGGCCTCCACTGTGACCAGCACGTCCTCAAAGCCCTCCAGCTCGGCCCAGACCCAGCGGTGGCTCTCCTGGTCGGGCGTCTGCACCAGGGCGGGCACCGCCTGGGCGGACACCACATGGCCCACCTCGTAGTTCTTGATGTTGTCGGCGATGCGGTCCCCCGGCTGGATAATCTCGCTGGTGCCGGGAATCCACCGCTGGAAGCGGACGGTATATCGGATGGTGGAGGTGGCGGCGGGGTCGGCCTGGACGGGGGCGGCCGGCTTTACCGCCCGCCACAGCAGGAAGGCCCCCACGGCCAGGGCCAGCACCAGGACGATGCCGTCAAACAGGTTCAGCCGCAGACGAAATTTTGGTGTGTTCGGTTCCATAATCAGGCTCCTTTCAGGATATCCAGGTAGATGTTCTCGGTATTTCGGGCGAAGACCTCGCCGGTAAAGCGTTCCTCATAGAGGGCCCGGGCCCTGCGGCCCATCTCCGCCCGCTCCTGGGGGCGGTCCAGCAGCCGCTCCAGGGCGGCGGCCAGGGCAGCGGCGTCCCGGCTGGGAAAGAGCAGGCCGCTTTTACCGTCCTCCACCACCCAGGGGTTGCCGCCGTAGTCGCTAGCCACGGTGGGCAGGCCCAGGCTCATCCCCTCCAGCAGGGCCATGGAGGTGGCCTCGGTGCCGTAGGAGCAGTTGAGCTGCACATCCAGAATGCTCAGCAGGGCGGGCACGTCGGACCGGAAGCCCAGCAGGCGGAGCCTGTCCCCCACGCCGGCCCGCTCCACCGCCCGGGCCAGCTCCTGGGCAAAGGGGCCCGTTCCGGCCACCAGAACGGTAAAGCCCTCCCGCCCCCGCTCCTTCAGCAGGCGGACCGCCTCCACCAGGTAGAGGTGGCCCTTGTAGTCCTCCAGCCGGGCCAGGATGCCAAAAACGGTATCCTCCGGCGGGATGGACAGCGCCGCGCGCAGGGCGGCCCGCTCCTCCGGGGCGGTGGGGGGGACGGGGGAGACCCCGTTCATCACCACGGTGATCTTCCGGGGGGAGATGCCCGCCTCGGTGAGGTTATCCCGGGTGGCGGGGCTGACGGCGATAATCCGGTCGGCGTAGTGCTCGTTGACCAGCTTGTTCACCCACCGCCCCGGGGGATATTTCAGCTTGGCCGGGACGGGAAAGGCGGAATGGCGGCTGTATACCACCGGGATATGGCACTTCTTGGCCGCAATCCGGCCGGAGAGACAGCCGTGGGTGTGGACGATATGGGGGCGCTGCACCTCCATCAGGGCCCGGAGGGTCTTCACGTCCTCTCTGTGGTAGGAGCGGTCGGCAATGCCGTCCACCTCCAGCACCCGGCCCCCCGCCTCCTCCAGCGGGGCCTTGAGGAGGCTTCCCCGGGGCAGGGCAATCCAGGTCTCGAACCGATCCCGGTGGGTGTAGCGCAGGTAGTTGAGGATAACCCGCCCCGCCCCGCCGATGTTGGTGTCGCTGATGATGTTCAGTACCTTGATCATACCAGCAGCCTCCCCTCGGGGAGCCGCCGGCGCCGGGCGCACAGGGCCCCCAGGGCCAGGTAGGTCCAGAACAGAAAGAGCACCCGGTAGTTGTAGAAGGAGTAGTCCGTCATGGCCTGGACCAGAAAGCCGCACACCCCGGCGGTGAAGGCAATCTGATGGACCCGGCTGGGCCAGTCGTGCTCCCGGCTTACGGCGGTGCACATCATGCGGAAGTAGACAAACAGCAAAATCAAAAAGACGGCCAGGGCGGCGATGCCTGCGTCGCAGACGATCTGCAAAAACAGGTTGTGGGAGTGGGGGGCGGAGATGCCGTTAAAGCTGTAGGCGGGGTAGGCCATGTTGAAGGCGTCCGCCCCCGGGCCGATGCCGCACAGCCAGTAGTTTTTCAGCATGGCCAGGGTGCCCATCCAGATGTACACCCGGTAGGAGGTGGAGGCGTCCCCCAGGTTGCCGATGCTGGCAAACCGGGCGGTGACGGTGTCCGGCAGGACGAACCACAGGGCGGCCAGCGCCACGGGAAAGAGGAGAATCAGCCGGGGGTTGAGCAGAACCACAAACACCGCCCCGGCAAAGAGCAGGCCCAGCCAGGCCCCCCGGGAGAAGGTGAGCAGCATGCACACGCACATCACCCCGCAGCAGCCAAAGTAGAACACCCGGCTGAACCAGTCCCTGGCGGACAGCAGCTTGGCCCCGCCGATAGGGATGGCCAGAATCAGGTACTGCCCCAGCATGTTGGGGTTGTCCAGGGTGGAGGGCACCCGGAACTCGATGCCGGAGAACATGTCGCTGTCCACCCAGGCGGCGGACTGGTAGCCCCAGCGGAAGACATACTGCAAAATGCCGTAGACCGAGACCGCCGCCGCCGCGATTACCATAAAGGTGAGCAGGGTGTCCAGCTGGGTCCGGTTCTCCACGGCGTTGTACAGCGCCACCGCAAAGAGGATGAAGGCCGCGCTGAGCAGTCCCGGCTTCAGGCTGGAACTCAGGTTGACGGAGAACAGGGCCCCCGCCAGATAGACGGCGGCGTAGAGCAGCACATAGCGGTTGATGGGGGACCAGGCCAGCTGCCGCTCCCGGTCCCGCACCAGATTCAGCAGCAGGGAGCAGAAGCCTATAGCGGCCATGCCCAGCAGGGCCATGGTGGGGAACAGGGGGGCGAACACCGCCGGCATCATGCACCAGAACCAGGTTTGGGTGAAGACGCTGCCGGCAAAGAGCCTGTCCAGCCCCAGCGCCCGGTAGAGCCGGCACAGCCCATGCCGGACCCAGGCCCACAGCCTGTAGAATACGCTCCCCTCCGAGGCGGCGCGGCTCCACCCCCGGGGGTGGAGGAACCACTGGACCACCCCGCTGTTCTCCCACTGGGCCCCGCACCACAGGCACAGGGCCGTCAGCGCCCGCCAGAGCAGGCTGGCGTTCAGAATAGTTTTTGCTCGTTCCATGGCTTAACCTCGCTTCAGCAATTTACCCGTGCAGGGGGCGGCCTGGGCGCCGCTCCTACGGTTTCCGAATCAGAGAGACCACCAGCCTGGCCTCCCGCACCCGCAGGAGGAGGGCCAGCACAAAATACAGCACAACGCCCAGCCCGGTGCACAGGGCCAGGCAGAGCATCTCCCCCGCCTTTCCGGCGGGGAGGAGGGGGGTCAGCCCCTCCTGGGCGGCCCGGACGCACAGCCCCATAGCGGCGGCGGCCAGGGCGGTCTTGCCCAGGTCGGCCAGGGCGGAGCCGTCCAGCAGCCACTCCCCGCTCCGCTGGAGGGGCAGGAGGAGGAGCAGGGCATACACCGTGGCGGCGATGGCGGAGGACAGGGCCAGTCCGGCTACCTGGAAGCGGTGGGTGAGGGCCCGGCACAGGAGGAGATTCACCAGAATGGCCCCGCCCCCGGCAATCAGAGGCACCCGCCCCTGCTGCCGGGCGAAGTAGGCCCGGCTGAGGATGTTCTGTACCGCGTAGCCCGTCATGCCCAGGGACATCCAGGCCAGGGCGGAGGCGGTGATTTCGGTGGAGAAGGCGTCGAAGGCCCCGCCGCCGTAGATGAGGGAGATGAGGGGCCGGGCCACCGCCGTCAGCCCCGCCGACATGGGCAGCACCAGAAACAGGCACACCCCCAGGGTCTGGCGGATGGTGTTTTGAAATTCCCCCTCATGCCCCCCGGCGGTGAGCCGGGACAGGCGGGGAAAGATCACATTGGTCACCGACAGGATAAAGGTGCCCGCAATGACTAGATACAGGTTGGAGGCGTACTCCAGGGCGGACATGCCCGCCCCGCCGTAGAGCCGGGAGCCGAACCGGCCGTTGATGGCCTGATTGATGGGCTGCACCCAGGTGGACACCATCACCGGGCCCATAAGGGCGAAGACCTTTTTCATCCCCTCCGACCGGAAGTCAAAGCCGGGCCGGTATTGGAAGCCCAGCCGGCCCAGGGGGGGGACCTGGATGACCGCCTGGAGCAGCCAGCCCAGCAGATAGGCCCCGGCCAGGCCGTAGATGCCCAGCTTGGCATCCAGGGTGAAGAAGTAGAGGATAATCGCCCCGTTGGACACCGCCGACATAAGGGCGGGGGCGGTGAAGTGGTCCTGGGCCTGGAGCACCCCCACCAGGGAGAAGGCCACGCCGGAAAAGAGCACCGTGGGGAACATCACCCGGGTGAGGGAGACGGCCAGCCGGGTGGTGGCGGGGTCGGAGTAGTCGGCAAAAAGGGCCACCAGGGGCTGGGGGAAGACCATTCCCGCCAGCGTGAGGGCCCCGGTGAGCAGGGCAATGATGGTGAGGAAGGAGCCGGCAAAGCGAAAGGCCTCCCGTCTGCCCTTTTTCTCCAGGTATTCGCTGAACACCGGGATAAAGCAGGCGGCAATGGCGGAGGCAAACACCGCGTCGAAAAAAACCCGGGGGATGCGGCTGGCGGTAAAAAAGGCGTTGGCGGCGGAGCCGGTGCTGTAGTGGACGGCAAGCAGCCGGTCCCGGTACAGGCCCAGCACCTTGCCGATAAGGGTAACGGCCATCACAAAGCTGACGGTCCTGGCCGCGCCGCTGTGCTGTTCCTCCAGAGTGCCCACCCCCTCAAAAAGCAGAATCGGTATATTTTACATCATGTGCCGTTTTTTTTCAACTGTGGATTCCTTAATGTTTTGTAAACAACGTATTTTTCAGTTGGGATTTCCCGGGCACCCTTGTGTTACCCCGGGACCGTTTTATCCCCTTACGGGGATAGGCAGGGGTTCTACCCCTGCCCTACATGATGCGCTGGTATAAAACGGGTAATTTTATAATCTCACGCCCTTGTGGGCAAGGCGCAGAAATGATAAACTAATGGAAAATATTTAAGGAGGTGGCGGCATGAAACCCGACATTCCCAGCGGAGTACAGCATATCCTTCAGACCCTTGCCGATGCGGGCTTTGAAGCCCATCTGGTGGGCGGCTGCGTGCGGGACCTGCTGCGGGGGGTGGAGCCCCACGACTGGGACATCTGCACCTCCGCCCGTCCGGAGGAGACAGAGGCCTGTTTTGCGGGCCATCGGATCATCGAAACCGGGCTGAAGCACGGCACCGTCACCGTTCTGGAGGAGAGTGAGCCCTGTGAGGTCACCACCTACCGCACCGAGGGCCCCTACTCCGACAGCCGCCGGCCGGACTATGTGGAATTTGTCTCCAGCCTGGAGGCAGACCTGGCCCGGCGGGATTTTACCATGAACGCCATCGCCATGGACCTGGCGGGCAACGTGAGCGACCCCTTCGGCGGTAGGGAGGACATTCAGGCCGGCCTTCTCCGCTGTGTGGGGGAGCCCGCCCGGCGCTTCCGGGAGGACGGCCTGCGTATCATGCGGGCGTTGCGGTTTGGGGCGGCGCTTGGCTGCACCATCGAGGCAGAGACCGCCCGGGCCATCCATGAAAACCGCCACATGCTTCGGCATGTGGCGGCGGAGCGCATCAATCTGGAGCTGTGCAGGCTGCTGGAAGGCGGCAGGGTGGGGGACATTTTGCGGCAGTACCCCGACGTGCTGTGTGAATTCTGGCCGGAGCTGGGACCGCTGATAACCCTGGAGCAGAACACCCCCTGGCACTGCTGGGGCGGCTGGGAGCACACCGTCCGCGCGGTGGAGGCCGCCCCTGCCGACCGGATTCTGCGGCTGACCATGCTCCTCCACGATATCGGCAAGCCGGGCTGTAAATCCACCGATGAAAACGGCATAGACCACTTCTGCGGCCACCCGGCGGTGGGCGCCGAATTGGCGGACCGGATGCTTCGAACACTGAAATTTGACAACAGGACCCGGGAGCGGGTGGTCACGCTGGTGAAGCACCACGATGTGCAGCTGCCGCCCCAGGACCGGGTGGTCCGCCGGTGGCTGAACCGGCTGGGGCCGGAGGCCTTTTTTCAGCTTCTGGAGGTCAAACGGGCGGACGGCATGGGGCAAAGCCGCGCGCTGGTGAAAGACCGCCTGACACAGCTGGACGAGATGCGGGCACAGGCGGAGGCGATTATCGCCCAGGGGCAGTGCTTTTCCCAAAAGGACCTGGCGATAAACGGCCGGGACGTCATCGCCGCAGGAGTCGCCCCGGGCCCGGAGGTGGGCCGGGTGCTGAATGCGCTTTTTGAGCGGGTGCTCAGCGGGGAAATCCCCAACGAGCGGGAGGCTTTGCGAAGGCTGTTGTGAGCCGGGGAGATCCCGGTAGAACGCTACCCCCCGTTCTCCCTGTGCCAGGTCTCGATGGCCGCTAAAAAATCCGCGCCATACCGCTTGGCCTTCACCGCGCCGACGCCGGATACCGCCATAAACGCATCCATAGTGCGGGGCTGGCGGGCGGCCATGTCCATCAGTGCGGCATTGGAAAAGACAAGGTAAGCGGGCACATTCTGCGCCATGGCCAGCCTGGTGCGCAGCTGCCGCAGCGCCTCAAAGAGGCTCTGATCCGCCGGCTGGACGGGAGCGGGGCTGGCAGCTTCTTTGGGCCGGGGAGGGGGCTGCTGCTGGTCCGGCCTGCGGAAGGTATAGCAGACCTGCTCCCCCTGGAACAGCACCTGTCTCGCCTGTGGGGTGGTGCGCAGCACCGGGTATTCCGCGCCGTCCAGACGCAGGTAGCCCCGCTCCACCAGATAGTCGATGTAGGCCCGAATCAGGGCGCGGTCGGTCCCGCTCATCACGCCGTAGGTGGGCAGCTTGTCCAGGCCCAACTGGAGCACCCGCTGGTCCCGGCTCCCCCGGAGCAGCCGGACCGTGACGGCGATCCCCAGGCCAGAGCGGTACTGCCGTTCCACCCGGGTCACGGCGGAGAGAATTTTCTGGGCCTCCACCGTGATGTCCCGCTCCTCCAGCACGCCGGAGCAGTTTCCGCAGGCCCCGCAGGACTCCGGGGCCTCCTGGCCGAAGTAGCGCAGCAGGAAGGCCCGCAGGCAGCCGGTTGTTTTGCAGTAGGAGGTCATCCGGTCCAGCCGGTTCAGGTCCCGCAGCCTCAGCTGTTCCCGCTCCTCCTCGGGCAGTTCCTCGTTGTCAGCGGTGTGGTCAATGAGGAACCGGGCGGTGCGCACATCCTGGGCCGAAAACAACAGGGCACAGTGGGCCGGCGACCCGTCCCGGCCGGCCCGGCCCGCCTCCTGATAGTAGCTCTCCACGTCCTTGGGCATGTTGTAGTGTACCACAAAGCTCACGTTGGACTTGTCGATGCCCATGCCGAAGGCGTTGGTGGCCACCATGACCCGGACCCGGTCAAACTCGAAGTCCTCCTGGCTGCGCCGGCGCTCCTCCTCGGGCAGACCGGCGTGGTAGCGGGCGGCGGGCACGCCGCAGGCGGTCAGGGCGGCGCACACGGCCTCCACCGCCTTCCGGGTGGCGCAGTAGACGATGCCGCTCTGCCCCGGGCGGCTGTCAAGAAAGTGCTCCAGCCAGCCCTCCTTGTCCCGGGTGCGGACGACCTCAAAAAAGAGGTTGGGCCGGTCGAAGCCAGTGGTAAGGCACAGCGGGTCCCGCAACAGCAGAAGCTGTTGGATATCCTCCTTCACCTGCCGGGTGGCGGTGGCGGTAAAGGCCCCCACCGGGGGCCGGTAGGGGAGCTGCTGGAGAAAGTCCGCGATTTTTAGATAGCTGGGCCGGAAGTCCTGCCCCCACTGGGAGACGCAGTGGGCCTCGTCCACCGCCAGCAGGGAAATCTCCACCTCCTGGGCAAAGCGGAGGAAATCCGGCGTCTCCAGCCGCTCCGGCGCGGCGTAGATCAGCTTGTAGGCCCCCCGCCGCGCCCGGCGGAAGACCTCCCGGTACTGTTCCGGCGACAGCGTGGAGTTGATAAAGGCGGCGGGGATGCCCGCCTGGGTCAGGGATGCCACCTGATCCTTCATCAGGGAGATCAGTGGCGAGAGGACAAGGGTAATCCCCGGCAGCAGCAGCGCGGGGAGCTGGTAGCACACCGACTTGCCCGCCCCCGTGGGCATAACGCCCAGCACGTCCCGCCCGGCCAGAAGGGCATCCACCAGGTCCTCCTGGCCGAACCGAAATTCGCTGTGCCCGAAATACTGTTTCAGTGCCTCGTACTTGTCTATGGATAACACCCCTTTCCTCGATGCTGGGTTTATTGTACTATGGTTGCGTCGGAATTACAATCATATTTCACAGCCTCCGCCTCATACAGTTTACTGGAGGCGATGAAAATGAAGGCTCCTGTTTTGATTTTGACGGAACACCCCACACCGCGGTCTCAGCCGGACGGCGAGACGATTTACCAGGTCGTTACCGCCTGGCTGGCAAAAGAGCTCCGCAAATGACGCCTATCCCCGTAAGGGGATAAAACGACAACGGAATAAGTCAAGGGCAGAGCCCTTGCCCTACATTCGCCAACTGTCCTGAATTTATGAGACAAGCGTGCCCGTCCCGTTTTTTCCCATTGAAACTGCACGCCCCCTCTGTTATAATAGATAAAGTACGCCTTGGAACATATGAACAAAGGAGAAACCCATGAGACATACCGTATCCCTTCCCCGCAGGGCGGCGGCCTTTCTGTTGGCCTGCCTCCTGCTGCTCCCCACGGCCTATGCCACGGCGGGAGAGCGGAAAATACAGACCTCCACCCAGATCGTGGACGGCCTGACCTATAAAAATACCGTCACCGACAACGGCGGCAGCCGGGTGGAGAGTTTCGCCCTGGAGCTGGACCCCGACAGCGAGGCCCGGGCCATCATGCTCCAGGGCTCGGGCACCATCTACGCCGGGGCCAGCATCAACAAGGCGGTGTCCAGCGCCCAGGAGATGGGCTACCACGTGCTGGCCGCCATCAATACGGACTTCTTCTCCATGGCCACCGGCGTGCCCCTGGGCATCGTCATCGAGGACGGGGTCTACAAGTCCAGCAACGAGACGGAGAACGCCCTGGTCATTGACCAGTATGGCAGCGCCTCCATTCTGGACGCCCCCATTGTGGCCATGTCCCTGTACAACAATGTCACCGGGGCCTCGGTAATCCCCAACAACTTCAACAAGGCCCGCCACGAGATCGGCGGCGTATACCTGCTCAACGAGGACTTCTCCACCGTCTCCACCCGCAGCGACGGCAGCGGCTGGTATGTGCGCATGCGGGCGGTGGCCGACCCCTTTACCGGCCGGGTTCCCGACCTCACCGTCAACAGCAGCCTCACCCTGGAGGTGACCGAGCTGCTCATCTCCGACCAGTCCATCGCCATCGGGCCGGACGAGTACATCCTCACCGCCGCCGACCCCTCCAACCGGGGGGACGCCTTCGCCGCCTTTCAGGTGGGTGACACCGTCACCCTGACCACCGGCTGCTCCAACCCCGCCCTGTCCCAGGCCAAGTGGGCCTGCGGCGTGGGGGACATCATGGTGCGCAACGGCGCCATCACCGACACCGCCAGCTGGACCTACGCCCAGGACGGCCGCCAGCCCCGCACCGCCCTGGGCATCAAGGGCGACGGCACCCTGGTGCTCTACGCGGTGGACGGCCGGCAGTCGGGCCACTCGGTGGGCCTCAGCCAGTACAATCTGGCCGAGGAGCTGCTCCGCCAGGGCTGCACCACCGCCGTCAACCTGGACGGCGGCGGCTCCACCTCCCTGTCCCTGTGGGTGCCCGGCCAGAGCGGCCCCGCCTTGCAGAATAAGCCCTCGGACGGGCGGCCCCGGAGCTGCGCCACCTACCTGCTGCTGGTGGCCGGCGACAGCCCCAGCTACACCGCCCAGCGGCTGGCCCCCAAGGAAAACGGCCTGGTCCTCCTGGCTGGCTCCTCCCTGCCCCTGCCCGAAGCCGTGGCGATGGACGAGTTCCTCAACCCCGTTTCCACCAGCCTGCGGGACCTGGAATACACCTCTATGGACCGGCTGGGAACTATCTACGACGGGGTCTACACCGCCGGCTGGCAGGCGGGCACCGACAACCTCCGCCTCACCGCCGGCCAGCTGGAGGGCTACGCCCAGGTCCACGTGGTGGACCGGCTCACCGAGTTTAAGGTCACCCGCGCGGGCAGCACCGGCGCCCTCACCGCCCTGTCCGTCAAGCCGGGGGAGCAGGTCCAGCTGGCCGCCTCGGGCGCCTACTGGGGCCGCACCGCCCTGCGGAACTTTGCCGACGTGGACGTAACCGTCCAGGGCGAGGTGGGCACGGTGAACGCCAGCGGCCTGTTTACCGCCGCTCAGAACCTGGGCAGCGGCGGCTCCATCACCTTCACCGCCGGCGGGCTGAGCCAGACCGTCCAGGTGGCCTCCACCTATGTCCACAACGACGTGCAGCCCGGCCACTGGGCCTATGACGCGGTGGAGTACTGCTACGAGAAGGGGGTATGCAGCGGCATCAGCACCACCCAGTTCGGCCCGGACAACTCCATGATCCGGGGGGACTTCATGCTCATGCTGTATAATGCCGCCGGCAAGCCGGCAGTCACCACCCCCTGTACCTTCACCGACGTCTCCACCAGCGACTACTACTACAACGCCCTGGCCTGGGCCCAGGGCCGGGGACTGGCCTCGGGCACCGGAGGGGGCGGCTTCTCGCCCAGGGACAAGATCACCCGGGAACAGGCTTTCTCCCTGCTGTACCGCTACCTGCCCATCCTGGGCAAGAACTGCCCCGACGGCGACCTGTCGGTGCTGGACCAGTTTGCCGACCGGAAAAACGTGGCCGACTACGCCAAGACGGCGGCCGCCACCCTGGTGGCCCAGGGGCTGGCCTCGGGCAACGGCGGAAATCTGGACCCCAAGGGCACCCTGACCCGGGCCCAGATGGCCTCCCTCCTCTACCGGGTGCTGGAGCACACCCCCATCCAGACTGACCCCACCACCCCCACCGACCCAACACAGCCCACCGATCCGGTGCCCCCGGGCAACTACGCCCTGGCCCTGGACCAGAGCAGAGTGGAGCTGGCCTCTGGCGGCAGCGTCACCCTGAAGGCGGTCATCCTGCCCGCGGTGTCCAACGCCGCCGTCACCTGGACCAGCAGCAACCCCGAGGTCGCCGTGGTCTCCCCCACTGGTATGGTGACCAACCTGTACCCCGGCACAGGGAGCGCCACCGCCACCATCACCGCCAGCTGGAACGGCCTCACCTCCAGCTGTACCATCATCTGCCAGCAGGCCCAGCATACCGGCACCGTCACCAACGCGGAGAATGGGCTGAATGTGCGCTCCGGTCCCGGCTCTGATTACGGCCGGGTGGGCGGCCTGAAGGCCGACGCCAGCGTGGTGGTCCTGGGCCAGCAGGAGGGCTGGTATCAGGTGCTGTTCCGCAACCCCGACGGCCAGGCCGCCATCGGCTATGTGTCGGCGGAGTATCTCACGCTGAACCGGTAGCAAATAAAAAGCCCCCCTTGTGAAAGGGGGGAGGGCCGCCGGACGCAGTCCGGTGGCGGGGGATTCCGTTAATTGAAGCATTTCCCATAGACGGAATCCCCCAGTCACCGCCTGCGGCGGTGCCAGCCCCCTTTCACAAGGGGCCTTTTTTTGCGCTTACCTGTTAGCTTCCTGCCGTCAGGCGGGGCGTTCCTTTTCGTCCCATCTTCGTCCCCTCCGCAGAGGGCAAGCCTCCTTTTGAAAGGAGGTGCCCCAGTTCGCAAACTGGGGCGGAGGATTGTATTTCGCCGCAGGCGAAATGTATGAAATAAACAAGGTTTGCAAAACTTTGTTTACTTCGTATGTTTTGCTTCGCAAAACGCAATCCTCAGTCAGCCTTCGGCTGACAGCCCCTTTCCAAAGGGGCTTTTTTTGCGCTCTCTACTCCAAATCCTCAATCTGCATCCGTTTCAAATCCTCCAGGGTATCCCGACGGCCCTTGTAGTGCAGCCAGATGCCGCCGAACACTGCCGTAGGGATGTTGCTCACTAAAAAGAACACGCCAGCGCCCACAAAGGCGGCGGGGTTTATCTGCACATCGCTCTCAAAGCTCTCCTGCTGGATGATCTCACCGGTGATCTCGTCGCGCACTGTGAGAGTCCCGCCGCCTCTGGTCAGCGAGCCGAACCCAGCCAGGCTCAGCGTCAGCAACAGAGACAGTGCCAGGGAGATGCCCGGCAGAATCAACCCCAGCCTGGTGCTCTTTCGGCACAGCCAAACCTGCAAAGCCACCAGCAGGGCGATGGGGAGCATCAACACAAACAGATAGATAATCAGGCCCAAAATGCCCGCAACAGAAGCCATTGCCATTACGATTCCTCCTTATTTTTCGTCTTCTTATACTCCGCAATCAGGACCTTGGCGGTGTCCAGGTCCAGTTTTTCGTTCATCGCCAGCCGCTTGATGGTGGCGATATAGGGGTCGGCGGCGGTGTCCTCCGTCAGCTTGATTTTCTGGATCAGCCGGTCCAGCCGCAGGCGCACCGTGGGATAGGTGACGCCGTACTGCCTGGCCACCTCCTTCAGCGACCCGGAGGCCAGGATGAACTTCTTAATAAAGGCCACGTCCTCCTCCTCCAGCCCGGCCATCCACTCGGGCAGCAGTTCCATCGCCATAGACACACCACCTTTCTGTAGGTTCAGTATATACTTTAATATTATTAAAGTCAAGCTTTAATTTTATTTTTCTTTTTGTTAAAAGAATCCCCGCCACCCGGCGGGGAAATTTTAAGTCTTCTTCCGCAAAAAGGAGAATTTTGTCTCAGAGCACAGCACCCCCACGAAGATGAGGGCAAAGCCGGCCAGCAGGCGGGGGGTGAGGGGGTCGCCGTAGAAGATCACCGCCAGAATTACTCCAAACACCGCCTCCAGTGAGAGAATCACTGCGGCGGGGGCGGGCTCCGCCCACACCAATCCCACATTCATCAGCACCAGACAGACGGCGGTGGCCATGACGCACAGGTATAGCATGGGCCAGATCACCTCCGGCCGGGCCAGGGCGGAGAAATCGAAGCGTTCGGTGGTGAGGGCCAGCGCCCAGGCACACAGGGCCACGGCGGACAGCTGGACCACGGTAAAGAGCATCACATCACATCCACGGCCCAGCCGGGCCACGGCGATGATGTTGGCGGCGCAGAACACCGCCCCCAGCAGGGTGAAGCCGTCGCCCACGGAGATGGTCAGCGCCTCGGTGAGGGACACCAGCCCCACCCCCGCCAGACACAGCAGGGCGGCGGCCACGTTGTACCGGTCGGGCCGTTCCCGGAACAGAAGCCAGGCCATGAAAGGGACAATCACACAGTACACCGCCGACAGAAAGGCGTTGTTGGAGGCGGTGGTGGTCTCCAGCCCCACGGTCTGGGCCCAGTAGACCCCAAACAGCAGCAGCCCTGCCAGGCCGCCCCGCCACAGGTAGTCCAAGGTAAAGGCCCTCCAATGCCGCCAGCTGATGAGGGCCACCAGGGGCGCCCCCACGGTAAAGCGAATGGCGATCAGGTAACCGGTGGGGATGTTGTCCAGAGCGCCCTTCATCAGCATAAAGGAGGCCCCCCAGAAAAAGGCCGCGGCAAACAGCATGGGCTTGGCCAGCAGCTTCATGGTCTTGTCGGTCACTTCATCAGCTCCAGATCATCCGTTTTTTTATGTAAAAAGGAAAATTTCGTCTCCGAGCACACCACCGCCACGAAAATCAGGGCGAACCCGGCCAGCAGCCGGCCGGTAATGGGGTCGCCGTAGAAGATGACGGAGGAAGCCACCCCGAACACCGACTCCAGGGAGAGGATCACCGAAGCGGAAGCGGGGTCGGACCACACCATGCCTACGTTCTGGAACAGCAGGGCCACGGTGGTGGCCATAACGCACAGGTAGAGCATGGGCAGCAGGAGGGCGGGGTCCGTGAGGGCGGCGGCGGGGAAGGTCTCGGTAAATCCCCCGCAAATCCAGGCGTAAAGGGCGGCGAAGGCAAACTGAAACACGGTGAGCAGGGTAATGTCCTTCCCCGGGGACACTTTGGCCACCGCCACGATGTGGCTGGCATAGAACACGGCACACAGCAGGGTGAGCAGGTCGCCGGTGTTGATGGTCAGCTCCTCGGTGAGGGACACCAGCCCCACCCCGGTAACGCACAGCAGGGCGGCGGCGATGTTGTACCGGTCGGGCCGCAGCTTCACCACCGCCCAGGTGAGAAAGGGAACAATCACGCAGTACACCGCCGTGAGAAAGGCGTTTTTGGAGGGGGTGGTCCGGGCCAGGCCGAAGGTCTGCACCGCGTAGGCCAAAAACAGGAAGCCGCCTATCACGGCTCCCCGCCAGAGGTAGTCCGGGGTAAAGGCCTTCCAGCGCTTCCAGGCGATCAGGGCCAGCAGGGCCGCCCCAGCGGTAAACCGGACGGCCAGCAGGAAAAATACCGGCATCACATCCAGGGCATTCTTCATGATGAAGAAGGAGGTGCCCCAGATAAGGGCGGCGGCGAACAGCATGGGCTTAGCCAGCAGCTTCATGGTCTTGGGGGACATTGGCATCAACTCCAGATTGCAAAATTGGTTTGGGCTATGGTATGATAAGCGAAAAGGGGGCAGACAGATGGACATTCTCACAAGGGAATTTTACAGTCGGGACACCCTCGCGGTGGCCCGGGACCTGCTGGGCCGGGACATCGTCCGGGTGCGGGAGGACGGAAAGCGGCTGGTGTGCCGGATCACCGAGACGGAGGCCTACATCGGCCGGCTGGACAAGGCCTGCCACGCCTACGGCTATAAGCGCACCCCCCGGACCGAAACCCTGTTCGCCCCGCCAGGGACGGCCTACATCTACCTCATTTACGGGATGTACCACTGCCTCAACTTCGTCACCGAGGGGGATGGGGAACCCGCCGCGGTGCTGATTCGGGGGGCGGTCCCTGTCACAAACGGAGATATTATAGCAGAAAACCGCTTTGCCTGCAAGGAAAAAGATATGACGGCCTACCAGCGGAAGAACTTCCTCAACGGCCCCGGCAAGCTGTGCCGGGGGCTGGACCTCACCCGGGCGCAGAACGGCCTCGACCTCACCGGCCCCGCCGGCGGGCTGTACCTCCTGCCCGGCGCGCCCCCGGCCCCGTCGGCGGTCCAGACGGGAAAGCGCATCGGCATCGACTACGCCGAGGAAGCGGTGGACTTCCCCTGGCGGTTTTACCTGTAACAGCAGCCCCCTGGCCAGAGCCGGGGAATGTCCAGTGTGCCAAAAAAGCACACTGTAAAGAACGCGCCCAAAAGCCTTCCCCCTTAAAGGGGGAAGGTGGCACGGCCGCAGGCCGTGACGGATGAGGGTGCGTGGCAGGTTTTTGCCCCTTATCGAAAGAAATGCGTCCCCGCCCCGCCCCCTCATCCGCCCCAGTGTGCCCACTGGGGCACCTTCCCCCCGGAGGGTGGAAGGCTTTGCCCCGCGGGGGACGAAGGTTTATCTATAATCTGAGCAGCCCCCCGGCCGGAGCCGGGGGGCTGTCTTATGTCCGGGGTCAGTCTGCTGTGATGATGCGCACCTGCTGGCCTGTGGGGTCAACATAGATGGAGAAGGTATCGGAGTAAGTGCGGATGGAGGCCAGGCGGCCGGCGCCGGTTTCGTTTACGCCGCCACGCAGCCAGTTGTCCTTGGACACCTTGTTGCCGGTGCGGTTGTAGTAGCACTCCACATCGTCGGCGATGCGGTAGGTCTTACCGTTGACGTTCACATAGGGGACGCCCTGGCTCTCGAAGAAGTCGCCGGACTTCACGCTGTGGATCTCGGTGAGCTGGACCACGGAGCGGATGGTGTACCTGCCCTTGTCGCTCTCTCCGCCTGCCATGGGGGTTCCAAGGACTACACCCACCATGTCGCCGCTGCGGCCCTTATAGGTGGTGGCGAGGGTAAATTTGATTTCCTGGCTGCCGCTGCGCAGATTCCAGGTGTACTTTGTCTGTTCGGGAGTTGGGGGGGTGCCTTCATGGTAACCATCTTCATCTTTCCATGGCTCTGTCCCTTCAGTTGCTTCCTGAGTAACCTCATATCCCCCCACCATCATGCCGTAGATGTAGGCGGTGCCGGTGACGTCGTTGAGGATGATGTAGTCCACGTACCCGGCGCTGTTGGTGTGGTAGCCCGTCACCTTCTCTGCGGAGACAGTGGCCATCTCCAGGCTGCCCCGGTCCACGGGGCGCATGACTCCGCCCTTCACCTGCTCGTAGATGCGCACGCCGGAGGAGACGGTGAGGGTACCCAGCTTCATGCCGGCCACGTTGAAGTCGCCGGGGGCCCGGTTGGTGGGCAGCTTGCTGACCGAGTAGGCCGACCGGCCGGCGGAGACAATCACCGGCTCCCCGTCAGCCACGCTGGAGGAGTTGGCCACGCTGCCGCCCAGCTTCTTGGTGCTGCCGTCGGGCAGGAAGATAGACACGCTCTTTCCTTCCACAAAGCCCACGGCGGTGGAGCGGGTCTGGGCGGAGGGCTTCACGATGCCGGCCACCTTGCAGTCGGCGGTGAGGAGGAGGGAGACGCTTTCGCCGGGCTTGGTGTCGCCGATGGTATCCCAGGCGCTCTCCAGTACAGTGAGCTCCTCGCCGTCCTCCATCATCTTGAGCTTCTCAGGGGCCTTGGGGTTGGGGGTGGGGTCGGTGTAGACGGCGGTCATCCGCAGGTCAGACACCACCAGGGTGTTGCTGATGGCGTCGTATGTGACCACGTCGTAGGGCTTGATCTGAGACAGGGTGATGGGCTGCCGGTCCTTGATAATGTTGAAGTTGGTCACGCCGCCGGTGAGCCGGTGGAAGGTGGCGGCGGTGGCGTTGCCCTGGACCACCACGGCGTCGGTGCTGGCGGTGGTGGAGCCGCTGGTGGAGTAGATGGCCACAATCTTGCCCTTTTCCGCGTACATGGTGATCTGAGCGCCCGAGAGGAGGGTGGTGTAGGCCTCGCTGTAGTTTTTGCCCTCCCCCTCACCCGAGGCGTAGACCAGGGCGGAACCGGAGATAGTGTACTGCTGGCCGCTGCCCGCCTTCACATAGCCGGGTTGGGCGTCGCCGTTGAGGACGATGGTGGTGGCGGTGCTCTTGTCAGGGACAAAGGCCACGATCTCATGGTTGGCGTCCAGCACCAGGTTGCCCCGCCGGCCCTGGAGGGCGGTCACGTTGGCATCGCCGTGGGCGGGGAGGTAGGACTCGGCGTTTTTATTGCTGGTGGTGCGGATTGCGCCCGAAGCGCTGCCGTCGTCTGCCTCCACGTTGACGGCCAGGATGATGGTCTTGTCCTCCGAGGCATCGCCAATAGTGGTGTAGTAGACCTTGCCGTCCTGCTTCTTGCAGGACAGGGCGTTGACAAAGAGCTGGGCGGCCTGGGCCCGGGTGATGGGGGCGGAGGCCCCCGCGTCCAGCCCGTCAAGCAGGCCCACCGAGCCGGCCAGGTCCATGTAGCCCTGGGGCCACACCGCCCCGGCCTCCTTGCTGGTGTAGCCCAGGGCCCGCAACAGGATGGTAACCGCCTCGGCCAGGCTGATGTTGTTGTCGGGCTGGAAGGTGCCGTCCCCCACGCCGGAGATCAGAGGGACGCCCTTGCTGTCCTCCCCGCCCCCCTCCTTGACAAAGAGGGAGGGGTCAGAGGCGGCCAGATTGATGTAGCTGCGGGCCCAGTGGCCGCTTTTCACGTCGGAGAAGATGGTACGGGTGGCGTACCGGGGGGCCTCCTCACCCTTCTGGAGGAAGTTGACCGCCATGGTGCAGAACTGGGCCCGGGTCAGGGTGCCGCCGGGGTTGAACATGTTGCCGCCGGTGCCGCTGACCACCCCCATCAGCCGCAGGATATCGGCGTTGACGGCGGTGTTGGGGTCGGTGACGTCAATGAAGGACCCCGGCGCCGCCGACGCCGGCAGCACCACCAGGGACAGGGCCAGGGCTCCGGTGAGGAGGGCTGACAAAATACGTTTTACTCTCAATCTACTCACATCTCCTGTCTGGTTTCAAACTATCTGCGTATGTAGGGCAAGGGCTCTGCCCTTGCCTGAATCAGGATTCTGCCTGTGGTCGGGAAGGCAAGGGCAAAGCCCTTGCCCTACACAATGGTAACGCTTTGCAAACCTCAGTCCGCTCTCAGCGCCACCACCGGCTGCAGCCCGGAGGCCTTGATGGCGGGGTACATGCCGAAGATGATGCCCAGCACCACCGAGAAGGCGAAGGCGCCAAAGGCGATAAAGGGCTCGGGCATGAGGATAATCCCCTCAAACACGTCGCTCATCAGCTTGCCGGCGATCATGGTGCCCACATAGCCGATACCGATGCCGATCAGCCCGCCGATGGAGCAGATCACCGCCGCCTCGATGAGGAACTGGGTGATGATGCTGGACCGCTCCGCGCCGATGGCCTTGCGGATGCCGATTTCCCGGGTGCGCTCGGTAACGGTAACCAGCATGATGTTCATAATGCCGATGCCGCCCACCAGCAGGGAGATGCCCGCGATGGCCCCCATCACCAGGGACTGCATCAGGTTGGCCTTCTGCTGGTTCTCCGCCGCGCTGTTGTCGCTGCCCAGGTCGTAGTTGCCGTTCATTCGGTTGCCGTCGGCGTCCTTGGGGAACATGCCGTTGAGATAGGCGGTGAGCAGGGTCATGGCCTTAACCGTGGACTGAGCGTCCCGGGCCTTGATAACATACTGGTTCATGTCGTAGTTGTTGTTCATGGTGCGGTTAAAGGTGTGGGGAATGACAATCGTGTTGTCCATCTCCGGCCGCCAGTCCACGTCCATCTTTTCATACCACCCCACCACCAGGAAGGGGTCGCCGTTGAGGGTGATGGTCTCCCCCACCGGGTCGGTAAAGCCGAAGATCTGTTCCTTGGCTCCCGCCCCCAGCACGCACACCGGGATCTCCTCCTCCACCTCCAGGAAAGACATCTCCCGGCCGTTGGCCAGCTTGTAGTTGTTGCACACCCCGTACTGCTCCGAGCCCAGGTAGATGTGGAGCATGGTGGACCAGGGGTCCACCCCCGGGACGTCCCAGTTGATGTTGTCCCAGTCGTTGGTCTTGATGGTCTTGGACTCGTACTGCACGGTTACGGAGTTGTTAATCTCCGCGTTGGGGGTGATGCCGCTGATGTACTGGTTGAGAGACAGGCAGTAGTCCATCACCCTCTGTATGCTCTCGCCGCCGTCCCAGGCGTAGAGGTAGAGGTTAATCTTGTTCTCGCCCATCTTTTCAAAGTATTCCAGGTTCTTTTTGGCCTGGCCCTGCATCACCGACACCATAATCACCACCGACGCCACGCCGATGATAATGCCCAGCATGGTGAGGAAGGACCGGGTCTTTTTCAGGGCGATGGATTTGAAGGCCATTTTAAAGGCCTGCCACAGGTTCATTCCCAGTCCACCTCCTGCTGTTTGTCCGAAATGATCTTGCCGTCAGACAGCCGCACCACCCGCCGGGCGGTGGCGGCGATGCCGTCGTCATGGGTAATGAGGAGGATGGTGGTCCCCCCGCGGTACAAATCCCGCAGAATCTCCAGCACATGCTTGCCCGTTTTGGAGTCCAGGGCGCCGGTGGGCTCGTCGGCCATAATGATGGGGGGCGCGGTGGCGATGGCCCGGGCGATGGCCACCCGCTGCTGCTGGCCGCCTGACATCTCCGAGGGCCGGTGGTGGGCCCGGTCGTCCATGCCCACCTTGGCCAGGGCCTCCATGGCCATGTCCTCCCGGTCGAACAGCGACACCCCCCGGTAGATCAGGGGCAGGGTCACGTTCTCCAGGGCGTCCAGCTCCTGAATCAGGTTGTAGCCCTGAAAGATGAAGCCGATTTCCCGGTTGCGGATGCGGGCCAGCTGCTTGTCGGAGAGGGAGCCAATATCGGTGCCGTCCAGGTGGTACTCCCCATAGGTGGGGATATCCAGACAGCCCAGCACGTTCATCATGGTGGACTTGCCGGAGCCCGACTGGCCCACGATGGCCACGAACTCCCCCTTGTCGATCTGGAGGGAGACGCCGTCCAGCGCCCGCACCTCGCTCTCCTTGCCCTCGTTGTATATCTTATAGAGGTTTTGAATGTCAATCAGCATGGAATTACCTCATCAGCCCCAACCGCTGCTGTAGTCGGTTACTGTGTAATTGATGAACACCATGTCCCCAGCCTCCACGCCGGAGACGATCTCCACATTCTGGGTGTCGGCGATGCCGGTCTCAACCACCACGGGGTAGTAGCCCTCCTCCTGGGTGGGATAGTCCCGGGCCTGGCCCGGCTGCAGCTCGGGGTACATCAGCTCGGGCAGCTCCTCGGGGGCCTCGTCCCGCTGGACAAAGACCACCTTGCAGCGGTTGCCCTCCTGGTCGGAGAAATACTTCACGCAGGAGGTGGGCACCAGCACACACTCGGCCGACTCGCTGGTGACAAAGGAATATTGCAGGGTCATGCCCTCCATCAGCGCGCCGCTGAAGTTGTCCACCGTCAGGGTGACGGGATAGTTGGTACCGCCGCCGGAGCCTCCGCCCATCATGCCGTCGCCCCCCTGTCCCCCGGACATGTCGATGGAGGTAACCAGACCCTGGAAGACGTTGTCGCTCCAGTCCTTCAGTTCCACGTAGCTACCCGGCTTGATAAAGGAGATGTTCTGGTCGTTCACGTTGATGGTGACCAGCATGGTCACGTTATTGGAGATCATAATCACCGTGTCGCCGCTCTTGACCTCCTGGCCCTCCACCAGGTTGCAGGAGGTGACGGTGCCGTCGATGGGGGCCACGGCGTTGAAGTCGGCCATGGCTTTCATGGCCTCGTCCAGCTTGACCTGCTGGGCCTGAATCTTCTCGTCAATGGTGGACGACCCTAAGTACAGCAGCTCCTCCCCTGCGGAGACATTGGCGTAGTTGAGCAGGTTGCCCTGGCCCGCCACCGGGCCGGCGGCCTTGGTGATAATGTCACGGGTCTCGTAGAACTGGGTCCGGCCGTTCTCGTAGGGGTAAATCTCCGAGCCGTCGGAGGCGGTGAGGACGGCGGAGGCGTCCATGCCGGCGGTGAGGGTGCCCGGGTTGTCAAAGACGATTTCCGCCTCGAAGTGGACCGCCCCCTCGGGGGAGATAAAGCTGACCCGGTTGACCTTCTCCACCCGGCCGGTGAAGGTCTTCATCACCGCGGGGATGGACACATCCACGCTCTGGCCCGCCCAGATTTCCCCCTCGTAGGCGTAGCTGAAGTAGAGGGAGAGCTTCAGCTTCTTGTCGTTGACCAGCGTGGCCACCTTGGTGCCCTCGCCCACCTGCTGGTCAATCTGGAACTCCTCCACATCAATCAGCTTGCCGGCAAAGGGGGCCCGGACGGTGAGGTTGTTGGCCTCCTCCAGCAGTTTATCCATCTCCTCCTGGGCCTTGGAGAGCTCGGTCTCCGCCGCCTCACTGTAGATGGTGTACAGCGGGTCGCCGGCCATAACGGTCTGCCCGCCGGCCACGAAGACCTCCTGCACCACGCCGCTCTGGGTCAGGGTGATGGCGGCCGACTCCTTGGCCCGGGCGCTGCCCCGGCCGGACACCTTGCTCTGGATGGTGCCGATCTCGGCGGGCTGGGAATAGATCTCCCCCAGCTCCGAGTCGTCGTCGGTGAGGAAGCGGTACAGGGCGAAGCCTCCGCCTCCGAAAATCGCGGCGGCCACTCCCAGGGCGATAAGCCGCTTGACAATCTTCTGCCGGCCCTTCCCCGCCGGCTTTTTGGACTTGGGGGGCGGGACCGGCGTCACCGGCCCGCTCACTGCGGACTCCACCGCCTCCTGCGCGGGGGCGGCGGTTTGAATCTCTTTCACATCTGGCATAGCGGCTTTCCTCCTGTTCAAACGGTCTGCCTGCCCAAAAGGCGGACAGGCCCAGCTTGTACATGCTCCCCCCATTATATGCCCGTTGCCCGGGGGTATCAATTACAAGTTGGTTACAATTTCGGTTAAGATTTCCTTAAGGTGGGGCGTTTGGCGCAGTCCTTTCTCTATATAGACGCAGAAAACGGAAAAAAGTTCCCGATCCGGAGAAATTTTTATGAAAACCCGGGCGTGTCCCCCCGCAGCTTTTCCGTCCGCCCGCAAAAAAGGCAACGGGAAAAAGGCGCCCCCGGAGAGAAACTGCCTCTCCGGGGGCGCCTGGCATGTGCGTTGGAATGCTTACGCCTTGGTCATATGGGCCGATGCGGACTTGAGCATCAGCCGCTTGGTGCCCACGTTGTCAAAGGCGATTTCCACCAGGGCGTCGCCCCCCATGGCCTGGACGGAGAGCACCATCCCCCGGCCGAAGGCCTTGTGGTCCACCATGTCCCCCTTGGCCAGCTGGAGGGAGGCGCTGGCTCCCCCCTTGTGGGGGAGCTCCCGGCGCAGCCGGGTGAGGGGGGCTTGCCGAACATCGCCCCCATCCGCCCCCTGCGGGGGCACCTTCCCCACAGAGGGGGAAGGCCTGTTTGCCCCATAGCTCTGCCGTCCTGCCCCATAGGCTGGCCGCTGGCCGCCGTATCCGCCGTAGCCCGAGGCCCGGCTGGGCATCCCGTCCCAGTCTCCTCCGCCCAGGTCGGACAGGAAGGTCTTTCCCGACCGCTCCAGGTGCTCCGGGGGTATCTCCTCCACAAACCGGGAGGGCCGGTTTGCGCTGGTGCGGCCAAAGAGCATCCGCTGGTTGGCGCAGGTGAGGTGGAGCTGCTCCCGGGCCCGGGTCATGGCCACGTAGCACAGCCGGCGCTCCTCCTCCATCTCCTCCGCCTCGCCGATGGCCCGGATGCCGGGGAAAATGCCCTCCTCCGCCCCCACAACAAAGACCACCGGGAACTCCAGCCCCTTGGCGGCGTGCATGGTCATCATCACCACGCAGTCCTGGCTGGGGTCGTGGCTGTCGATGTCGGTGTACAGGGCGATCTCATCCAGAAAGTTGTGGAGGGCGTCCAGAAGGGACTCCTCCGAATCGGCCCGGTTCTCCAGATAGCTGTTGATGGAGGTGAGCAGCTCCCGCACGTTCTCCAGCCGGGTGCGGGCCTCTACGGTGTTCTTGCTCTCCAGCATGACAGCGTAGCCGGTACGGGCCAGCAGCTCCTCATAGAATTCCGGGAGGGTGAGCCTGTTTTCCGCCAGCAGCTGGTAGAGCTCCTGAATCAGCCTGGTAAACTCCCCCAGCCGTTTGGCCGCCTTTTGCAGCTCGGGGTAGAGGGCGGCGTTGTCGATGACGGCGTAGAAGGAGGATTCGTCCCGCCGGGCCAGCTCCTGGGCGATCTCCACCGTCCGGGCCCCGATGCCCCGGGGGGGATTGTTGATGATCCGGGTGAGGCGCAGGTCGTCCTCCGGGTTGTCCAGCACGGCCAGATAGGCCAGCACGTCCTTCACTTCCGCCCGGTCGAAGAACCGGGTGCCCCCGATAATCCGGTAGGGGACGCCGTTTCGCTTAAACGCCTGCTCCATCTGGTTGGACTGGGCGTTCATCCGGTAGAGGATGGCGTGGTCCTTCCACCGCCTCCCCTGGCCGAAGTTCTCCAGAATCTTGTTGGCCACATACTGGGCCTCGTCGTTCTCGTTCATGGCGGTGTAGAGGTGGAGGGCCTCCCCCGGCCCGGCCCGGGTCCACAGCTCCTTGCCCTTCCGGCCCTGGTTGTTGCGGATAACGGCGTTGGCCGCGTCCAGAATGTGGCCGGTGGAGCGGTAATTTTCCTCCAGACGGATCACCCGGGCACCCTTGTACTGCTTCTCGAAGGACAGGATATTCTCAATGGTGGCCCCCCGGAAGCGGTAGATACTCTGGTCGTCGTCGCCCACCACACAGAAGTTCTCATACCCCCCCGCCAGGGTGGAGGCCAGCAGGTATTGCAGGTTGTTGGTGTCCTGGTACTCGTCAATGAGCACGTAGCGGAACTTTTTCTGATAGTAGGCACGCACGTCGTCAAAGCCCTGCAAAAGCCGGACGGTGTGGAGGATAATGTCGTCAAAATCCAGGGCGTTGGCCTCCCATAGCCGGCGCTGATACTCCATATAGACGTTGGCAATCTTGGTCAGGTGGAAGTCCCCTGACGCCTTGCACTCGGCCAGGTAGTCGGGGGCCAGCTTCATGGCGTCCTTTGCCCGGGAAATGTACCCCAGCACCGACCGGGGGGCAAACTGCTTGTCGTCCATGTTCAGGTCCTTGAGGATGTCCTTGATGACCCGCAGGGAGTCGTCGGTGTCGTAGATGGTGAAGGAGGAGGAGAAGCCCAGCTTGTCGATGTCCCGGCGCAAAATTCGCACACAGGCGGAGTGGAAGGTACTGGCCCAGATGTCGTTGGCGGAGGGGCCCAGCAGGTTGGCCAGGCGGTCCTTCAGTTCCCCGGCGGCCTTGTTGGTAAAGGTGATGGCCAGAATGGTCCAGGGGGCGGCGGGGTCCATCCGGCACAGCCGTTCCTGGCGGAGCTTGTCCCCCTCGCCCGTCTCGGCGTACCGCTCCAGAAAGGCCAGGTCGTCCTCGGTGACAAACTCCGGTACCTCCTCGCAGTCGGAGCCCCGGCCGTACTTCATCAGGTTGGCGATGCGGTGGATGAGCACGGTGGTCTTGCCGCTCCCCGCCCCCGCCAGCAGGAGCAGGGGCCCCTCGGTGGCCAGGGCGGCCTTGCGCTGCTCCGGGTTCAGCCGGGGAAACTCCCGGGCAATGGCCCCCCGGCGGGCCTTGCAGAATTGAAGCTGCTTTTCGTGGTTTAACATATGTACACTCCTGTTGTTCCCAAATGGTGGCATGGGCGGCCTGTGGCCGCCCGCCGGTTTTTGCCGGGGCCGCCCCTACATTGTAATCCAAATAACTGCCCCGGTCAACCAAATAAAAACAGGCATGTCCCCTTTTCCCGCCGCATAGACTGGGGGTGGACAGGCAAGCTGTAGCCAATCTGTAACCATTTTCACATCAACTTGTAACAGCTTCGATAAGAAGGTAACAGAACATCCGTGCTAAGATAGAGGTACAAACGGGAAAGGAGGTCTCCTCTATGTTTAAAAAAATTCTGACAGCGGCCCTCGTCACCTCGATGCTCATTTTACCTGTGAGCAGCGTGGCCCCGGCCGGTTCGGTGGAGGCCCCGGCCTCCGCGCAGACCCAGAGCTATCTCCCCGGCGACGTGCCCGCCGAGACCGACGTGGAGGAATCCATGTCCCCCGCCCTCCACGCCTTGGTGCTGGCCATGGTGAACCACGACGTGAAGCGGTTTGACTTCAACGACGCCGCCCTCACCTGGGAGGGGCTGTATAATATGCTCTCCCTCTACGGCCAGATGGACAGCCGCAGCATCACCGAGCAGGGCGAGCTGTTCCTGCCCGAGGAGACGGTGATGGACTACGCCGCCGTGCTGGACGTGGACCTGGACGAGCTGGGCGCCCCCCCGGCCTCCATCCGGGACCGGCTGAACTACGACAATGTCTCCCGCAGCTACGTGGTGGTGTGCGGCGAGGACAATCTGGCCCAAATCCAGGTGGAGAGCCTGACGGCCTCCGGCGACGGCTACGTGCTCACCGGCGCCCTGGTGTACGAGGTGGAGAATGAGGTGCTGGTCCGCTTCCAGGCCACGCTCCAGCCCCAGGACAACATGTTCGGCTTTGTTGTCAGCGCCCTGAGCGAGGTGTAACAGATCAGATAACAAACCGGCTGGCCGCTGGCCAGCCGGTTTTCCGTTATACCACTGAATGTTTTGTATACGGGTCAGCCCTGCACCATGGGGCAGACCGGGTGGTACTGGTGGGCATCCTCCTCCCCCCGGAGGATGCGCAGGCCGCCCAGGGCCAGGGCCTCCATCTCGTTCTCCCCCGGGAGGACCACCACCCGGCAGAGATTGTGAAGGTAGTCGATCACCTTCCCGGTGAGCATTTTGGAGTTGGCCAGCCCGCCGGTGAGGATCACCGCGTCGATCAGCCCGGTGAAGCAGGCCAGCATCGTGCCGATCCCCTTGGCAATCTGGAGGGCCTGAGCCTGGTAGACCAGGGCAGCCCACTCGTCTCCCTGGGCGATGCGCCGCTCCACCTCCTGGCAGTCGTGGGTGCCCAGCAGGGCGGACATCCCCCCCTCCCCCCGGAGCTTTTTGGTCATCTCCGCCTTGGTGTACTTGCCCGAGTAGCACATATCCAGCACGTAGAGCATGTTCAGGCTGCCCCCCCGGTCGGGGGAGAAGGGCCCAGCGTCATCGGACACCGAGTCGATAATCCGCCCGTGGCTGTGGGCCGATACCGAGATGCCGCCCCCCAGGTGGGCCACCACCAGATTCATGTCCTCGTACCGCCGCCCCATGGCCTGGGCGTATTTGTGGCTGGTGGCCCGGGCGTTGAGGACGTGGCAGAAGCTGGTGCGGGTGACCTCCTTAAAGCCGGTGACCCGGGCCTCGGGGAGAAGCTCGTCGCTGGTGACGGCATCGTAGATGTAGGCGGGGACCTCCAGCGGCCGGGCAAACTCCCGAGCCATCAGCCCCCCCAAGTTGGAGGCGTGGTCGAACACCGTGTGGTGGAGCAGGCAGTCAGCCAGGGCCTCGTCCACCAGGTAGCCCCCGGACACGATATTGGGGATGATGCCCCCCCGCCCCACCACGGCGGACAGGCCGGACAGGTCGTAGCCCTCCAGCGCCAGCCAGCTGCGCACCATGCTCACCCGGTAGTCCAGCTGGTCATTAAGGGCCGGGTAGGGTGCCAGGTCCGTGTTGGTATGGACCACGCTCCGGGCCATCAGGGGGCTCTCGTCCCGGTACACCGCCGCCTTGGTGCTGGTGGAACCGGGGTTCAGAACTAAAATATCGTACATGAAGGACCTCCTTTCTCATAGGCTCCCTCTCTGAGGGAGCTGTCAGCCGCAGGCTGACTGAGGGAGTAAAACAGCGCATTTTTGCTGCTTTTTCCTACGAAAACTCCCTTCGTCACGGCTTCGCCGTGCCACCTCCCTCAAAGAGGGAGGCTTTCACTCATTGCCGCACAGATCAGAATGGACCAGTATTTTTCCTCCGCCGTGGCCCCCCGGGAGTTAACGGTGATGGGGGCCTTCGCTCCCAGTACCACTCCGGCCATCTCCCCCCCGGCCAGACCGTAGAGGGATTTTCCCAGCAGGTTTCCCGCCGCGATGGAGGGGGCCAGCAGGATGTCAGCGTCCCCCGCCACCGGGCTATGGTAGCCCTTCACCTCCGCCGCCTCTTTGTCGGTGGCCAGGTCCAGGGAGATGGGACCCTCCACCAGGCAGGGACCGAACTCCCCGCGCTCTCCCGCCGCCTTGAGCGCAGCAGCGTCCGCCGTCTCGGGCATGGCGGGACTTACCGTCTCCACTGCGCACAGGGCGGCCGCCTTGGGGCAGTCGTAGCCCAGAAAGCGGCAGAAGTCCACCGCATTTTGCAGAATGTGCCGCTTCTGCTCCAGGTCGGGGGCCACCACCATGCCGCCGTCGGTGACATAGAGCAGCTTGTGGTAGCTGGGCACGTCCAGAATGGCCACGTGGGACATGACCTGACTGGCCCGGATGCCCGTCTCCTTGTGGACCACTGCTTTGAGCAGGGTACCGGTGGGGATCATCCCCTTGATGAGCATGGCCCCCTCCCCGGAGCGGATAAGGGCCACCGATTTGGCGGCACAGGCGGCGTCATCCGCCGCGTCCACCACCTGGGCGGGGTCCAGCTCCTCCCCCAGGCCCCGGGCGATGGACAGGATATCCTCCCGGCGCCCCACCAGGATGGGACGGATCAGACCGTCCCGCCGGGCAGCAAACACCGCCTGGAGGGTGTGCTCGTCATGGGCTGCCGCCACCACCGCCGCCTTGGACGGCAAATTTTGCAGTCTGTCTTTTAACGCGGAAAATCCGGAGATGACCATGGGACATCCTCTTTTCTTTTGTGATTATGTATATTTTAACATTAACTTTAAAAAAAGTATAGCAGAAAATTGCCCGCCTGCCTCTTGACGGATGCGGCTGGTTTGAGTATAATATTAGACGTTGCGCCAGAGAACAAAAAACAGAACATGGCAATGGGCCGGTTCTCATAAGATGCTAGTGTAGCTCAGTCGGTAGAGCAGCTGATTCGTAATCAGCAGGTCAGGTGTTCGAGTCACCCCACTAGCTCCAAAACCCGCAGGAATTTTAAGATTCCTGCGGGTTTTTGCAGCTTGTGATATTCTGCGATGTGGATTGGCTTTCCGAATGGGGCAGCGCAGGCCACTTTTACGCATGAAGCTTTGAATGTTCTTAACGCTCATCAAAACAATGTAAATAATTTTGAGTGGCTCCCGATATCTGTTTTTCGTCGAAAATTAAACGTTTGGATGTTATACTTATATCATAAATATTTTAAGCTTATGCTCCGCCTGAAACAAAGCAGGTTCTGATTTGCGATATCTGAATTGACATGCACAATTCCGCTATGATAGCATTACAAACAGAGAGGATTGATGGTTATAGCAATTTCTGCTGTCATTGCCGCAGCCGGTCTATCGTCCCGAATGAAAAATTTCAAGCCCCTGTTATGCTTAGGAAGCTCCACCATAATCAGCAGCACCATTAACACACTTCGGGGTGCCGGGGCGGAACATATCTTAGTGGTAACCGGATATCAAAGTGCCGTTTTGGAGCGGCACTTATCTTCCTGCGGCGTTATGTTTTTAAAAAACGAACGATTTGCCCAGACCGATATGCTGTTTTCCGTTCAAATGGGACTTCGCGCACTCCCGCAGGACTCAGAGCGCATATTTATCACGCCTGCGGACATTCCGCTGGTATCGCCAGACACCCTGAAACAAATGCTGCTTCTGCAAAACCAAGTGGTTTGTCCTCTTTACCAGGGGCGGCAGGGGCATCCTCTCCTGCTGACAAAAGCCGCTGCCGCACATCTCATAAGCTGGAAGGGAACAGATGGGATTCGCGGCTGGCTGCGCCAGGAAACTCTGGATGCGGCACGGCTGGAAACCAATGATCCAGGGATCCGGATGGATGCAGATACACCCCAGGACTATAAACGTCTGCTGCAATATCAGGCCAGGCTCCAGGGACATGGGAACCTGCGGATGGATTTACAGCTGAATATCGGGATGGATGAGCTGTTCCTCACGGTTGAAAGCGTTCAGCTTTTGGACATGATCGGCCAAATCGGCTCCATACAAAATGCCTGTGCCTGTATGCACATCTCCTATTCCAAAGGCTGGAAAATTATTAATATGATGGAACGGCAGCTGGACTTCGCCGTTGTCCGGCGGGTGGTTGGGGGTTCCGATGGCGGCGGTTCTTTTCTGACGGAAAAGGGGGAGCAGCTTCTGAACTGCTATCAGGCATTTCACCAAAAGCTTTTGGAGGATGCGCAAAGACAATTCAGTTTGTACTTCCCGGACTATTTGCGCAGTCCGCAGGGAAGCCCGGCAGAATAACTGCAATACAATGACGGATAAGAGGTAATTATGGAAGTATTTCGTCTGATTGAGCGGATATTATCCGCCGGAGAAAGTGCGGTTCTCGTGACTATCGAGGCCAGCAGCGGTTCCGTCCCATGCAGCGCAGGGGCCATGATGCTGGTAGCGGCCCAGGGCAGGGCGGCGGGCACCATTGGCGGCGGTGCGGTGGAGTACCGCAGCGAACAGATTGCCCGGGAAGCTCTGCAAACAGGCCAGTCCAGGGTGGAACGCTTCCTGCTCCGGCCCAACGAGGTGCAGGATCTGGGCATGGTCTGCGGCGGCGAGGTACAGGTCAGCTTTCGATATCTCTCGGGCAACGACGAAGCGTCCATCGCCTGGGCCAGACAGGAGGCGGAACGGCTTCTGCCGCCGGGAAGGGTGTACATCTTTGGGGGCGGTCATGTCTCACAGGCCCTTGTCCCCGTTCTGAAGGCGGTGGATTTCCGGTGTGTGGTGCTGGAGGACCGGGAGGACTTCTGCCGGCCTGAGCTTTTTCCCGGCGCAGAGGAGACCCGGCTAATCCAGAACGATGACCCCACTGCCTACAGGGAGATTACCGCCGAGGACTATGTGGTGGTCATGACCCGGGGGCACAAGGATGACCTCGCCGTCCAGGCCCAGGCGCTGAAAACCCCGGCCAGATATATCGGCGTCATCGGCAGTCGGAGAAAAACAGCGGCGGTGTTCGCCAAGCTGCGGGAGATGGGCTATACCGACAATGACTTGGCCCGGATCACCACCCCCATCGGCCTGGATATCAAGGCCGAGACCCCGGCGGAAATCGCGGTGAGCGTTGCCGCTCAGCTCATTTTGATACGGGCAGAGAATGGGAGGGGTCGAACATGATCGACGCATACGGCCGTACAGTGGACTATCTGCGCCTGTCGGTAACCGACCTGTGCAGCTACCGATGTCAGTACTGTATGCCTGCGGAAGGGGTGCGCAAGCTTCGCCGCGAGGATATCCTATCCGTGGAGGAGTGTGTGGAGATTGCACAGGCGGCCGCCCGCTGCGGTGTGACCAAGGTGCGCATCACCGGCGGGGAACCCCTGGTGCGCCGGGGGATTCTGGACATCTGCCGGGGCATCGCCGCCATCCCGGAGGTCCGGGAGCTGTGTCTGACCACCAACGGCGCCCTGCTGCCAGAGCTGGCCGCCCCCCTCCGGGAGGCCGGAGTCCAGCGGCTGAACATCAGCCTGGATACCCTGCGCCCCGAGCGGTTTCGTGCCATGACCCGGGGTGGTGAGCTGAACCAGGCGCTGGACGGCATCGCAGCCGCGGAACGCGCTGGATTTTCCGATTTAAAGCTGAATACTGTCCTGATTGGCGGCTTCAACGACGATGAATTGGAGGACTTTCTGGCTTTGACGATGGAGCACCCCTGGGAGCTGCGATTCATTGAGCTGATGCCAATGGGCCCCTGCGCCCATTGGGACAGGGGATGCTTCCTCCCCTGCCGTACGGTTCTGGAGCGTTTTCCTGCCCTGGAACCCATAGAGGCCCGGGGCGTGGCCCTGCGGTACCGCCTGCCGGCGGCCAAGGGAACGGTGGGCCTTATCTCCCCCCTCAGCCACACCTTCTGTTCTCAGTGCCGCCGTATTCGGGTGACCTCAGACGGCAAATTAAAGGGCTGTCTCCACAGCCAGGAGGAGATTCCCCTGCGGGGTCTCCACGGACAGGCGCTGGAGGAGACCATCCGCCGGGGTATCCTGAGCAAGCCCCAGGAGCACCACCTGACAGAGCGGTCCAGCGACACCCCCCGGAACATGAATCAGATCGGAGGTTAGCATATGGAAGAACTGACCCACTTTAACGAACAGGGTCGGGCAAAAATGGTGGACGTAACCGGTAAAACTGTCACCTGCCGCACCGCCGTGGCCAAGGGCGAAATACATATGTCCCGGGAGACCCTTGGGCGAATCAGGTCCGGGACCGTCAAAAAGGGGGACGTACTGGCTGTAGCCCAAGTGGCGGGCATCCAGGCGGCCAAGCACACCTGGGAGCTCATCCCCATGTGCCACCCCTTGCCCCTCACGGGGATTGACATTTCCTTTGCCCTGCTGGAGGAGCCCTTCCGGGTGGAGATCACCGCTGCCGTCACCTGCACCGGGGTCACCGGGGTGGAGATGGAGGCCCTTACCGCTGTCTCCTCCGCCGCCCTGACCATATACGACATGTGCAAGGCAATTCAGAAGGATATGCGGATTGAACACATCCGCCTGCTGTCCAAGTCCGGCGGCAAGAGCGGAGACTACAAAATTGAGGAGTGAGCGCCGTGGCAGAGGTCATTTCTGTCAACATCAGCGAGAAAAAGGGGGAGCAGAAGCACCCTGTGCGGGAAATTCAGCTCAAGCTCCGCCATGGCATTGTGGGGGACGCCCACGCCGGGGACTGGCACCGGCAGATCAGCCTGCTGGCCGAGGAGAGCATCGACTCTATGCGCGCCGCCTGCCCCGTCCCTCTGGGCAGCGGAATGTTTGCCGAGAACATCAACACCCGGGGCATCGACCTGAAGAACCTCCCGGTGGGAACCCGCCTGCGGATGGGAGAGACGGAGCTGGAGGTCACCCAGATCGGCAAGGAGTGTCACAGCGGCTGCGCCATCAAACGGGCGGCAGGAAAATGTGTCATGCCCACCGAGGGCATCTTTGCCGTGGTGGTCAAAGAGGGAATTGTCCAGGCCGGAGATGAAATCGAGGTGCTGACATGAAGCTCATCAAAACCGAGGACGCTGTGGGCCACGTCCTGTGCCACGACATGACCCAGATTATCAAGGACCAGTACAAGGACGCCCGGTTCCGCAAGGGCCATGTGGTCACCCAGGCAGACATCCCTGTGCTGCTGTCCATGGGCAAGGAGCACCTGTATGTCTGGGAGATGGTTCCCGGAATGCTCCACGAGGACGAGGGGGCGACACGGTTGGCGGCGCTGTGCCGCAACGAAAATATGACCCTCTCCGACCCCAAGGAGGGGAAAATTGAGGTCTTCGCAGACTGTGACGGCCTGTTTCAGGTAGACAGCCGGCGGCTCACCGCTGTCAATTCGGTGGGGGACGTGATGATCGCCACCCGCCACGGGAACACGGCGGTCCACAAAGGGGACAAGCTGGCGGGTACCCGGGTGATTCCCCTGACGGTCCCGGAGGAAGTTCTGCAAAAAGCGGAGGAGGCCGCCGGAGAAAGGCCCTTGCTCTCCCTCCGGCCCTGGAAGCTGAAAACCGCCGCCGTCGTCGTCACCGGGAACGAGGTGAAGGCGGGGCGCATTCAAGACACCTTCTCCCCCGTGGTGGTGGAAAAACTGGCCGGCTATGGAGTGGAGACCCGCTCCATAGTGCAGTCAGGAGACGCGGTGGAGACGGTAGCCGGCGCTGTCAACGCGGCCCGAGCCAGCGGAGTGGACATGATCCTCTGCACTGGGGGTATGAGCGTGGACCCGGACGACAGCACCCCCGGCGGCATCCGGGCAACAGGAGCTAATATTGTCTCCTACGGCGCGCCCGTCCTCCCCGGGGCCATGTTCCTGCTGGGCTATTATGAGGACGGCACTCCCGTCATGGGGCTGCCCGGCTGTGTCATGTACGCTGGGGCCACCGTTTTTGACCTGGTACTGCCCCGAATCGTGGCGGGTGTGCCCGTCACCCGGGACGATGTGGCCGGAATGGGTGAGGGCGGCCTGTGCCTGGGCTGCAAGCCCTGCCGGTATCCCCTCTGCCCATTCGGGAGGTGAGGGCAGTATGAAAAAGCCGCCGCTTCTTTCGCTGTTTTTACCGCTGCTTCTGTCCCTTGGCGCCTGCGGCGCACGGCATCAGGAGCAGGCAGAGCTCCACATCTTTGCCGCCGTCTCCATGACTGAGACCATAAATCAAATCATCGCAGACTACAAAACTCAGTCCCCTGATGTAATCATCGTCCCCACCTACGACTCCTCCGGCACCCTGCTCACCCAGATTCAGGAGGGGGCAGACTGCGATCTGTTCATCTCCGCCTCCCCCAAACAGTTGGATGCCCTGGACGAGACCGGCTCCCTGCTGGAGGGGACCCGGGTGGACCTTCTGGAGAACAAGGTGACCTTGGCTGTCCCCCAGGGCAATCCCAAGGGGGTCGAGGGCTTTGACCAGCTGGCCCAGTTGCTGGAGTCCGGGGATGTACTGCTGGCTGTGGGCAACAGCGACGTGCCGGTGGGCCAGTACACCAAAAAAATCTTCGCTTACTACAGCCTGGACGAGACGTCTTTAGCCGGAGCGCTCACCTACGGTTCCAACGTGAAGGAGGTCACCACCCAGGTGTCCGAAGGGACGGTGGACTGCGGCATCATCTACGCCACCGACGCCGTCTCCGCCGGGCTGACGGTTGTGGACACCGCCACCGTTGAAATGTGCGGTCAGGTCATCTACCCCGCCGCTGTGCTGGCGGACAGCAGGCACCCCGATGAAGCCAGGGCATTTTTGGCCTATCTCCAGACGAATCATTCCGCCAAGGTTTTTGAAGGCGTGGGTTTCACCGCTCTGAATTGAGGGGGATTTCTATGGACTGGTATCCGTTGTTCAACTCTCTGCGCATCGCGGCCATCTCCACGGTGATCGTGTTCTTTCTGGGAATTGCCTGTGCCCACTGGCTGTCCCGCCTGCCTGGACTGGTCAAGGCGGCGCTGGACGTAATCCTTACGCTTCCCCTGGTGCTGCCCCCCACGGTGGTGGGCTGGCTGCTCCTCCTGCTGCTGAGCCCCAAGCGTCCCTTGGGAAGCTGGGTCCAGGGGGCCTTTGGCGTCCGTCTGGTGATGACCTGGCAGTCCACCATCTTCGCCACGGTAGTGGTGGCCTTCCCCCTGATGTACCGCACCGCCCGGGGAGCCTTTGAGAGCTTTGACCAGGATTTGGCCAACGCGGGCCGCACTCTGGGCCGGTCTGACACCTGGGTGTTCTGGCGGGTACAAATGCCCTGCTGCAAACGGGGGATTATCGCCGGGGCGGTGCTGGCCTTTGCCCGGGCGCTGGGGGAATACGGCGCCACCTCTATGGTGGCCGGCTATACACCGGGGCGTACCGCTACCATCTCCACCACCGTCTACCAGCTGTGGCGCACCGGGGACAACGCAGGGGCCCTCCGGTGGGTACTGGTCAACATGGCCATTTCCGCCGTCTTCCTGTTTGCTATCGGTCTGTTGGAGAGGAGACGAGAGCCGTGCCGCTGTCAGTAGACATCAAAAAAAAGCTGGGGAACTTTCAGCTTCAGGTTCAATTTGAGACGGAGACGGAACGGCTTGCCCTGCTGGGGGTCTCCGGGTGCGGCAAGTCAGTGACCCTGCGGTGTATCGCCGGAATCATCAAACCGGATGAGGGGAAAATTGCCCTTGACGGTACAATCCTTTTTGATAGCGCGGCGAAAGTCAATCTGCCGCCCCAGCGCCGCCGGGTAGGCTATCTTTTTCAGCAGTACGCCCTCTTTCCCCACATGACGGCGGCACAAAATATTGCCGCCGCCGTCCGGGAGCACGCAAAGCGGAAGGAGATAGTAAACCGTCTGCTCCGCCGCTTCCAATTGGAACGGGCAGCCGGGCTGCGGCCGGGCCAGCTCTCCGGGGGCCAGCAGCAGCGGACTGCTCTGGCCCGCATCCTGGCCTCGGAGCCCAAGGCGCTGCTGCTGGACGAGCCCTTTTCCGCTCTGGACAGCTTTCTCAAATACCAGCTGGAGACAGAGCTGCTGGACACGCTGGACCGCTTTTCCGGGACGGTTCTGTGGGTCTCTCACGACCAAGGCGAGGTGTTCCGAAACTGCCGCCGGGTCTGCGTCATAGAGGGCGGACGCTCCGGCCCAGTACAGAGCCTGAGAGAGCTGTTCCACGCACCGGATACCGAGACAGCCGCCCGGCTGTCCGGGTGCAAAAACTATGCCGACGCTGTACCCAAAGGGGACAAGGTCTATCTCCCGGATTGGAATCTGACCCTGAACTGCGGCCGTCCGGTGCCCGACGGGGTGCGGCGTATGGGGGTGCGGGCCCACTTTGTCACCCCGACGGAGGGGCAGGAGGAAAACACATTCTCCTGCTCAGTTCTCAGAGCGGTGGAAGATGTATTCAATACCATTGTCCTGCTCCGCCCCGAAGGAGCGGAACCGGACGCCCCCTTGCTGAGGATGGAGCTGGAAAAAATGGCCTGGCGGGCCATCCAGCCCAAGGAGCGGCTCCTCGTCTCCATCTGCCCCCGGGACATCTTGCTTTTTGAGCGATAGGAAGGAGAAATTTTTATGTTTCACGTTGCTGTTTTAACAGTCAGCGACCGCAGCTTCCGGGGGGAACGCCCCGACGAAGGAGGGCCGCTGGTAGCGGGGCTGCTGAAAGAGGCGGGCTATGCCGTGGTCAAGACTGCTGTCGTCCCGGATGAGCAGTCTCTGATTGAGACCGCCCTGCGGGAGATTGCCGACACAGGGGAAGTTCAGCTGCTGGTCACCACCGGCGGAACCGGCTTTGCCCCCAGAGATGTCACCCCGGAGGCCACCCTGGCCGTCTGCCAGCGCATGGTTCCCGGCATTCCTGAGGCCATGCGGTACGCTCCTTTGCGCCTCACGCCCCGGGCCATGCTCTCCCGGTCCCAGGCGGGCATTCGGGGTAGTACTCTCATTATCAACCTTCCCGGTTCCCCCAGGGCCGCAAAGGAGAATCTCGAGGCTGTCCTCCCTGCCCTGGAGCACGGACTGGAACTGCTGACCGGCATCCGCAGAAACTGCGATACGGTGGAGTAAATTCAAGAAATGGCAAAAAGCTGCCCAACTGTGACCAGTTGGGCAGCTTTTTACGCGCGTTTTTGGAGCAGTGCAAACAGGTCTGCCACAAGTCCCTGCGCGGCCTCTGTTTTGTACAGGCGGTTGGCCGGACGGCAATTGTTGTGGATCGTCGTGGCCGTGATGGCAGTGATTTCCTTCATCAAATGCTCGTCCAATACCCTGCCGACCATCAGCGTCTCCGCTTCTGGAATGCGGATCGGGGCTGTGGCCACAGCCCCCAAAGTCAGCCGGGCATCTTCAATTACTCCGTCAGGCGAGCATTTTACCAACGCCCCCATCCCCTCACGGGCGATGGAGACATGTTCCCGAAATCCGATTTTCCGAAATCCGCTGATATAGCCCGCCCAGCGTCTCCGGTCGATGACCATTCCCACCACCGCCTGCCCGGTTTGAAGGATGTTTTTCCTTGGACCCAGGATAAACTGTTCCATGGGGAACAGGCTCACGGCTCCGTCTTTTGAAAGAACTTCCAACTCCAAATCATACAGCCTGCCAACCGGAAGCATATCGCCGGCGGGAGAAGCGTTGCACAGATTACCGGCCATTGTGGCCTTGCTTCTGATTTGGGGTGTTCCTACCTTTGAAGCCGCGTCTGAGATTGCGCAAAATTCCGGGATGGACTGCAAAGCGGCGGTCAGCTCCTGCATCGTGACCATAGCCCCGATGTGAAGCCGGTCTTCCTCAAGGGAGATGGCCCTCAGCTCCGGAATCTGACCAGGGTAAATAAGCAGATCGGGCTCAGTCTGGCCCTGGTGCATCTGAATGACCAGGTCGGTTCCCCCGGCTATCACACGGCTTTGGGCGGTTGCCTGAGTCAAGGCGTCTGCCAACCCGTCCAGTGTTTTCGGCATCAGGCTTTTCATACGCCCACCTCCCGCAGCTCACGAGCCGCCCTGTCAACCGCACGCACAATCTGTACATAACCGGAGCAGCGGCAGATATTGCCCGACAGGGCAACGCGGATTTCTTCCTCTGTGGGAGTTGGATTTTTCAGCAGCAAGGCCTTGGCGGACATAATCATGCCGGTGGTGCAGAAGCCGCATTGTATCGCGATTTCCTCCACAAAGGCTTTTTGCAGAATGTCCAGCTCACCGGTTTCTGATAATCCCTCGATGGTCACCACGTGCCGGCCCTCCAGCTGGACGGCCAGGGTCAGGCAGGAGTGAACCGCCTCCCCGTCCAGCAGGACAGTGCAGGCACCGCACTCGCCCTCCGCACAGCCCTCCTTGGTGCCTGTGAGACTCAAGTCCTCCCGCAGGATATCCAGCAAACGGCGATCCGGGTCGGTTTCCAGCTGAACCAGCCGGTTGTTTACATAAAAGGACAGCTTCATACCTCTCGCTCCTTTGCCAAATATTTCAGGATACAATCCGGTGTAAAGGGAAGGGTGCCCAGCTGGCTGTCCAAAGCGTTATTTACCGCGCCGCAGACGGCGGGCGCAGCGGGGACATAACACACCTCGCCGATAGATTTGGCGCCGAAAGGCCCTTCGGTGGAGCGGCCATCCATAATCAGCTCCACCCGGATGTCAGGCAGATCAGGGGCCAGGAACAGATGATATTTAGACAGGCTGGACGTACATTGACCGTTTTTCTGAACCACCATCTCTTCCCGCAGTGCGGCCCCGCAGCCCATCTGGGCGGCGCCCTGGATCTGTGCCTCACACATAGCCGGATTGATGGCCTGTCCGATGTCCTGAACGGCCAGATAATCCAGAATCTTGGTGTAGCCTGTCCAGGTATCCACTTCTACGTGGGCGAAATGGGCCCCTGTAACGCCGGGGTTTGTCACATTGTTAAACTGAGCCTGGGCCGACACATTGCGCTTGAGCTGGAGCATACTCTGCCGGGCCACCTCGGCATAGGGCCAGGCCAGGTTGGGATTCTCCCTGTTTCGCACGGCTCCGCTCTCCACATAAAGCTGCTCCAGGGGCTGATGAAACATTGCTGCGGCCCGCTCCAGCAAGACTGTCTTCAAGGCCTCGGCGGTCTCCACCGCGGTGCGCCCCAGGACAAACGTGGTCCGGCTGGCAAAGCAGCCAAAGTCGATGGGGGTGTTGGCGGTGTCGCCCTCCGCAAGGTAAATATCACTGTCAGGAATATCCAGCACCTCGGCCACCACCATCTTCAGCATAGTTACCGTTCCGCAGCCGTGGTCGTGAGTGGTGATCTTCAGCTGAATGGTTCCGTCCTCGTTCATGGCGATCCAGCCCTCACCGAAGTCGTCATGACGCGGGAAATAAGTACTTCCGTGGCCGCCGCAGCCCACGCCCACGCCCCGGCGGTACCGCGCATTGGAGGCGTTGAACTCGGCGTCCTCCTGCTTCAGCTGATCCCAGTGGAACAGCTCCCTGCCCCGGTCCAGTGCCTCCCGGATGCGGATTTCCTCCAGCGGCACCCCGGTCTTTAAATCAACCCCTCCCGGGAGCAGCACATTGCGCCGGCGCAGCTCCACACGATCCAGTCCCAGCTTGTGAGCGGCGGCATCCAAATGGCGTTCCAGAATCAAGGCCTCCTCCGGCGCGGACCACCCTCTGTACGCACCGGCCACAGGGGTGTTGGAGGAGATGACCCGGGCGTGGTACCGGGCGTGAGGTACATAGTAACAGCGGAACAGCTTGCCATACAGTGTGCGGATATAGTCGCTGGAATTGCCCACATAGGCCCCGGCATCCAGAATCAGATCCATATTCAGGGACTTGATTTTGCCCTCCGGGGTGAACAGTCCCCGCACTCGGGCCCGTACCGGGCCCCGGACGATGGCCCCGGTCATAGACTCCGCCCGGCTGTATACCAGCTTGACAGGGCGGCCCAGCATTTTAGCTGCCAGCGCCGCCACCGGCTCTACAAACCACTCCTGCTTGGCCCCGAAGGAGCCGCCCATGGTGGCCTTGACCACCCGCACCTTGTGAAACGGCATCTCCAAATAATTGGCTACCACAACACGAATCCCATGAATCGCCTGGTTGGGGCTGTACAGGGTGAGCTGCCCCTGGTAAGGGTCGTAGCTGGCCACACAGGCGTGGGGCTCCATGGCGGCGTGGTGGAGACGGGGCAGCTCAGTGAAGCTCTCCACCTCAATCAGACCGTCGTCCTTGGGGGGGGCGCCATTTTCCAGCGCGACCTCATCCCGGATGGGCTTCTCCCCCGGCAGACAGTTCTGCCCGCTCAGGGTGTCGTCAAAGCCGATGGAATAGGGCAGTTCCTCATACTCCACCTCCACCAGCCGGGCGGCCTTCTCGGCCAGAGCCTGGCTCTCGGCGGCCACGACGGCCACCCGGTCGCCTACAAAGCGCACATAGTCGGTGAAAGCCCGCTCCTCGCAGGGGAGCTCCTGGGAAAACCGGGAACGATAACGGTTGAAGGCTCTCTGGGTGGTGTTAAAGCAGTGAAGCACCCCATAGACTCCCGGCAGGGCCAGCGCCCGCTCCGGATGAATTGCCTTGACCCGTCCGTGGGGGATCGTACTGCGAACCAGGCACAAATAGGCCATGCCGGGCAGCATGATGTCTCCGGTATACTTTGTGTAGCCAGCCGCTTTTCCCCGGGCGTCGTGGATTGGGCGGCTGGAGCCGACAGTTTTCACGAAAACCCCTCCCAATTTATTGTAACGCAATTATATCACTCCCGCGTTGAATAAACGACTGTAACTTTTTCTTTTGAGCTGTTTATAATCTGATGCTTAAAAAAAGAAGGCAAAACCCGTTTTTGACTTTAATTCAACTCTTGCGTACTATAATGACCTTACTCGTACAGGGCTTGTTTGAAAGATGTCAAAGTACCAGGCGGAGGGGCTCCCGCTGCTGTGTGCGTCACCAGGTTTCAAACAGCGCCTAAACAGAAAAATTTAAGGAAGGTGCAAGCATGAACGCTCTCGTTTTAAATGGATCGTCGCTGACTTTAGAGGAACTGCGTCAGGTTGCCTATAACCGCCGTCCGGTAGAAATCGACCCCCAAGCGGCAGAGCGGGCGGCCAAGGCCCGCCAGGTTCTCTTCGACATGGCGGCGGAGGGCAAGCCGGTATATGGTCTCAACCGGGGCGTGGGCTGGAACAAGGACAAGGAGTTCGACCAGGACTTCTTCGAGACCTACAACCGTAACCTGATTAACAGCCATTCCCTGGGCATCCGCCCCTACTGCTCGGTGGAGGAGGTGCGGGCCATGATGTGCATCCGGCTGAATACCGCCCTGTGCGGCTGCACCGGCGTCTCCACCGAGATTTTGACCATGTATAAGGAGTTTCTCAACCGGGGCATCCACCCCCGGGTGCTCCAGCGGGGCTCCATCGGCGAGGGGGATATCAGCACGCTCTCCCTCATCGGCCAGACCATGATCGGCTCGGGCGAAGTGGAGTATAAAGGGGAGATCGTCTCCTCCACTCAGGCCATGTCGGCGGAGGGCATCCCGCCCGCCTGCCTGGGGCCAAAGGACGGACTGTCCATCGTCTCCTCCAACGCCCAGGGGGAGGCACTGGCGGCGGTGCTGGTCTATGAGACAGAGCAGCTGCTGGAGGAGGCGGACGCGGTGTTCTGTCTCAGCCTGGAGGGTCTGAATGGCGGACTCCAGCCTCTGGGTGAGAAGGTCAACGCCTTGAGACAGCTGAGCGGTCAGCAGCGCAGCGCGGCCCGGTGCCGGGACTTTTTGGCGGGCAGCTATCTGGAGCAGCCCGACCCCCAGCGTGCCCTTCAGGACCCGCTCAGCTTCCGGTGTGCCAGCGCCGTCCACGGCTCGGTGTGGGACGCCCTGTACTTTGTCAAGCAGCACCTGGAGCTCCAGCTCAACGCCACCGACGACAACCCCTGCATTTTTGTGGACGAGGGAACCACCAGCGTCAGCCAGAACTTTGAGACCACCACCCTGGCCCTGGGAGTGGAGATGCTGGCCGCCGCCCTGAACCACATGTCCAAGTGCATCTGCTACCGGCTGATCCACCTGGCCGACCCCGCTTTCACCGGGCTGAGCCGGTTCCTCACCCCGGCGGAGGTGAAGACCATTGCCTATGGCACCATCCAAAAGGTCTATACCGTGCTGGACGCCGAAAACCGGATGCTGGCCAACCCCAGTTCCATGGACTTTATCGCCGTGGCCGGCTCCATTGAGGATCACGCCAGCAATCTCCCCCTCGCGGCAGCCAAGGCCCGGAAAATCGTGGACAATCTGCGCTATATGCTGGGCATCGAGGCCATGCACGCCGCCCAGGCGGTAGACCTGCGTGGCAAGCCCGCCCTGGGCCGGGTAACCGGACCGGTGCACGATGCCCTGCGCCGGGAGGTTCCCTACCTCAGCGCAGACCGTAATCTGAGCATCGACATCGAGAAGGCCTACCGGTTTATCCTGGAGGGACGGCTGTTCCAGGCCATCCAGGGCGCGGCAGAGCAGGCACGTTGAACCGGTTCAACGCGGATTAAACGCCAGCGTGCTAAACTGCTGAACAGCAATTCTTTGTAACAGCAGTGTGTTATGTTTGAGGAGGTACACCATGAAAAAAGGATTTCACATCAGAAAAAGCGTCTTTATCCCCCTGTGCGCCATCTACATTCTGGTCACGCTCCTGGGCATCGTGGTTCCGGAAGCCTTCGCCGCAGTTCAGAACGCCGTAGTGGGCTTTGCCGCTGGATGGTTCGGCTGGCTGTATCAGATTGTCACCATCGTGCTGATTATCATCTGCGTGTGGGTGTTGTTCTCCAAAAAGGCGGGCTCCATCCGTATCGGCGGCCCCAACGCCAAGCCCACCATGAGCAAGTGGAACTGGTTCGCCATCTCCCTGTGCAGCGGCATCGCCACCGGTATCGTGTTCTGGGGCATCGCCGAGCCCATTACCCACTACATAGACGGCATTCCCGGCCTGGTGGAAGGGGGCGGCAGCCGGATGTCCGCGCTGTATGCCCTGAGCACCTGTTATATGCATTGGGGTCTGCCTCTCTACGCCTATTACTGCGCCATTGGCATCGTCATCGGGGTGTGCGTGTATAACCTGGGCAAGCCCTATAATGTGTCCTCCGGTCTCTACCCCCTCATCGGCGACCGGATTAACGGCAATGCCGGCAGCTTAGTGGATCTGCTGTGCGTGTTCGGCATTGCCGGCGGCGTGTCCGCCAGTCTGGGCGTGTCCTCCATGCAGCTGGGCTCCGGTCTGGGTATGCTGGCCGGCTTCACCCCCACTGCCAAGCACTGGTTTATCATCACGGTGGCCATCGTCATCACCTTCATCATCGGCAGCGTCAGCGGCATTGGCAACGGCGTGCGCTGGCTTTCGGACAAAAACGCGAAAATTTACATGCTCCTGCTGGTCTATGTATTCTTCTGTGCCCAGACCAAGGAGATTTTAGCCATGGGCACTGAATCCATGGGCTTCTTCGCCCAGAACTGGATCGTGCAGAACACCTACCTGGGTGTCATGGCCGACGGCGCGGAGACCGCCATGTGGCCCACCTGGTGGACCATCAACTACTGGTCCTTTATGATTGCCTACACCCCCCTCACCGGCATGTTCCTGGCCAAGATCGCCCAGGGCCGCACCTTGAAGGAGTTCTCCCTGTTCAACTTCGTCCTGCCCGGTCTGTTCGGCATGCTGTGGTTCGCCATCTTCGGCGGAGCCGCCATCTATATGGAGGCCGGCGGCGCCGGTATCTACGAGTCCATGGCCAGCTTGGGCACCGAAGCGGCGGTCTTCGCCTTCTTCAACAACCTGCCCCTGAGCAAGATTCTGTCCGTTGTCTTTATGATTACCGCTTTCCTGTCGGTGGTGACCCTGTGTGAGTCCATGACCACCACCGTGGCCTCCATCACCCTCACCGGCGAGGATGTGGCCTCTGAGGAGCCCCCCGCCAAAATCAAGATCTTCTGGGGCGTGGTCATGGCGGCGCTGGCCTTTGTCAACATCCTGGTGGCCGGCATCACCGGCAACACCTCCGGCATCAACGCCACCAAGCTGCTGGCCATCACCTGCGCCTTCCCCCTGCTCTTTGTGGTGGCGGCAATGGCAATCAGCTGTTTTAAGCTGTTGGGCGGCTATCACGAAAAAGACGCTTCCGCTGAAGCCAAAGAGAAATCTGTACGATAATCCCTTCTACCCCTGGCAGGGCCGCCCAAAGTGGCGGCCCTGCCAAAATTTTTAAAAATACCAGATAACAGTTGCGATATCCACCGTATTTGTATTAAAATGAAAGTGTAATGAAGGAAGTGGTTTTGCCGGATGGAGGTAACTATGGAGGGTATGAAAGCAAAACTTTTTGGCGCTCCCATGATTCTCGCAAACGGGCAAAAGCTGGAACTGCCCTATAAAAAGGCGGATGCCCTGCTGTACTATCTGATTTACAACGGAAAGGTATCCCGAACGCAGGCAGTGGAACTGCTGTGGCCGGATGTTAATGCCCAGACCGCGCTGAAAAATCTGCGCCACGCCATCTACTCCATCCGGAAGGAACTGGGCTGGGACCCCTTTCTGGGCGGACAGCGCAGCATGTTGGAGCTGAATCCGGCACTGGAATTGGACTGCGACGTGCTGGAATTTTTAAAAAGCGGGGATCCGGACAGGTATGGCGGAGAATTCCTAAAGGATTTTGCTGTCCCCAAAGCGCAGCCCTTCGAGGACTGGCTGACCCAGGAGCGCGTCTCACTCCTGAACCGGTATCTCAAAAGCCTGCTGGACATGGGGCGGAACGCTTTTCAGCGGGGCGACTTGGAGCAGGCGGCCCAGCACTGCCGGGCCTATGTGGAGCAGGACCCCCTGGAGGAGGGGGCGGTGGTCCTGCTGATGCGAATCTACTGCGCCCAGCAGCGGTTCCGCAAGGCCATCGGTCTGTACCATGAGCTGTGTAAAAACCTCTCCGCAGAGTTCGGCATTTCGCCGCTGAAGGAGACGACCACCCTCTACTATCGAATCGTGGATCAATGGAATGCCTCTACCTATCGTTTGGAGGAGGATTCCGACTCTTTACTGCTTGGAAAGGGGCAGGCGCTGCGCAGGCTGCTGGCGCTGGGAACCTCCAAGGAGAGACGGCGGCCCTGTGTTTTACTCCAGGGTGAGGCGGGCGTGGGGAAGACCTACCTGCTGGACTATGCCCTGGAGCACTATGACTTTTCCGATTGGCTAATCTGCCGCAGCTTCTGTTATCAGACGGAGACCAACGGCTTCCTGTCCCCGTGGAACTCCATTATGCTGGCTTTGACCGCAGAGCTGGAGCTGCGCCATATTTTGATTCCGGAAGTTTACATCAAAACCGCGGCGTCTCTCTTTCCCTGTCTGGCCCCTGACCTGGAGACGGGATTGGCCGTCTCAGATCAGGACTACCCACTCCAGGCCGGCTATCACGTGATACAGCGCAGCCTGCTGGCAATTTTCTCCATTATCGCAAAGCAGACCCCAATTCTTCTGATTTTCGAGGATATTCATTGGATGGACAGCGCCAGCACAGAGCTGATGTCTATCTTCCTGCGGCGTCTCCATGAACTGGATATCGGGGTCATCTGCACCAGCAGAGACATCCTTCCACCCCACATCAAGAAGTTTGTGGAGGCGGGACAGCGGGACAACGTGCTGGAAAAGTGTACCCTTCAAAGCTTTACCCGGGAAGAAACCAGACGTTTTCTGGCCCGCTATGCTCAGCAGCAGCCTGAGGAAGCGCTGACAGAGCAAATTTTTCAAAATACCGGCGGAAATGCCCTCCTGCTGGTTCAGATCCTGGACTCCCTGCGGGACGGGCAGGCGCCGTCTGAGCTCCCCCGGACGCCGGAGGACATCATCGGCTACCGTCTCTCCGTCCTGTCCGCCGACGAACGGCAGCTTCTGGACCTGATCGCCGTCTTTGCAGGCTGTGTCTCGTTTGACGCACTGGTATCCATCCTCCGCAAGGATACCCTCTCCTTGACCTATCTCTGTCATCAGCTGACCCAGAAAAAACTGCTGGCAGAGTCCTCCAAAAACGGGACTCTGGAATATGCCTTTGCCCATGAGCGGATCAAAGATATTGTATCTCAGCGCCAGTCCGAGTCCGGACGGCGCATCCTCCATCTGCGGGTGGCGCAATATCTGGAGGAAGGGCTGAAAGACAGCAAGACGCCCCCCTATGACCTGCTGCGGCATCATTACGCTTTGGGAGGTGACCGGTTTAAGACCTTCCAATATCAGGTTTTGGCTTTGAACGCCTATGCCGGACTTTGCTATGAGCTGCTCCCGACCCTGACTGCCGACCCGGACTCCGAAGCCCAGGGACACGAGGGGCTGACCGCCTATTTCCAGACATTGGAGACGGAACTGAATTCTCTCCGGCATACCACCTTCGGGGAGTTCCGGCCGGAATTGAAGCGTCTGGAAATGATTCTCCTCCACACAGAGGGACGCTATTGTATCCATGACGGGCTTTATTCCAGAGGTCTGGAGATTCTTCAACGCCTTCTGGAGCACTGCTGGGAGAGCGGAGACTGGTATCTGTCAGTTCAGGCTCATCTCCAGTTCATCTACTATGGAATACAGACCTTCTGCACTCAGGTGATGGAGGAACACCTTGATATTGTTAAGAATCTGCTGTGGGGAAAGGAGCATTCCGGAGAATACGGCATCTATCTGCGTCTGTCCGGTCTGCTGTGCGTGATGGAGGGGCGCTATGAGGAGGCCAGGGCACTTTTGCACCGCTCCATCCAGACCTTTCTGGCGCTGGACTCCAACCGGAACGGCAAATATGCCATCAATATTGCCGGAGTCTACAACTACATGGCCGAGAGCTACCGCCTGGAGGGCACCTACTGCTCCGCCTTTCATTACTACGATCAGGCCATTTCATATAACCGGAGCCGCGGCTATTACCCGGGCGCCGCGGTGATCTATACGAATTACGGAGTTGCTGCATACCAGAACGGGCAGGTCTTGGAAGCCCGTCAGCTGTTCCGCTATGCGGTGGAAATCTATACCGACTCCCATGAATACAGTGAGTATCCGATTGCGTTATCCTATCTGGCGCTCTATGATGCGCAGGAACAGAACTACTCCAAAGCGGCCAAAAAATTGACGGAGGCTTTAGCGCTCTGTGAGACGATCGGTTCCCCCTGGTGGAAGGGCATTACTCTGTTTATGTCGTGGAAAATCCGTCAGCTTATGAAGGAGCGCCAGCAAAGCTGCAGCGAATTGGAGGCATTTTGGCCCGCCCCCGAGGAGGAACACTGCCGTTGGTGTCTCTCCTGTCTGCAAAAGCTTCCTTCCCGTATAGAAACAACCGAAATGGAGCATGAACTTTTGCGCATATCCCAAGGCACACTGTAAACAATTTTCGTACTACCTTGCGGATAACCAGCGGTTGTGGGTTCGAGTCACCTTTCTAGCTCCAAAACGCTCCGAAATTGTAGGATTTCGGAGCGTTTTTGCGTTCAGAAGTTAAAAGTTATTATGGGTCAAAACGCAGGTCAGCCGCCCGACCCACAATTTGACCCACACGAGAAAAAGTGTGGAAATGACGCAAGAGCGCCGGAGATAGAATCCGGCCCTCCCGCTGTACGGCGATTCTGTTTTTCTAATTACCTGTGTCATGAAGCTACCCATGGTCCGGGCGCCTCATCCTGCTTCTGGAGGGTGGCGTGGGTGTAGGTGCGGAGTGTGAACCCAGCGTCGTGGTGCCCCAGCATGGTGGAAACCATTTTCACATCCACACCGTTTTGCAGTACCATGGTCGCGAAGGTATGCCTTTATGGCATAATAGGGACAAATCGGAAAACTCTTGCGGTGCAGCGGGTTGACTGGTTTGTTCTTGTTCTACTAAAAACGGCCTCTGAATGGGGGCCATGGGAGGGAATGAAACACTAGAGTTATACATACGGTCAACTCCTCAAGCTAGACAAAACAACCATCAGAAACATGAGGCAAAACAGAACAAGAGCGGACCTCAGGGATAAGGAAAGGTTTGAGAGCAGCAGAGCAACGCCAATCACACAGAGAGCGGTTTCCTGCAGGCGTGCCATGACACGGTCCAGGCCGTAAGCGGTCTTGACCGTCCCAAAAGCGCCCCCACAGCGTTGCGGTCGCAAATGTCCATCTCCTGCCGGTTCAGACTGTCCACGCCGTCGGTGACAGCGATATAGCGGACGTTGTGGCGCGGGAAGAAGATTTCAATATAACTGCCAGCCTCAATGTAGTTTCGACCCAGGCGGGAGAGGTCTTTCGTGATTACGCAGTTAACCTTGCCAGCTTCAATGTCGGCAATCATCCTCTGGAACGAGGGCCGCTTGAAAAGACGGCGTTAGATAACGATACTTCTCGAAACACAAAAGCGGCGTCCCCTGCCCCAATCTGGCCGGAGACGTCGCTTTACACGCTGAAAGGAGCGGAAATGGCAATATTTCATGTCAAGAAAAATACAAATTACACAATCATGGCAAACTACCATCTGCGGGACAAATCCCTGTCCCTGAAAGCCAAGGGCCTGCTGTCGCAGATGCTCAGTCTCCCGGAAAAGTGGGACTACACCCTGCAAGGACTGGCCTATATCAATCGGGAGCAGATCGACGCCATCCGTCAGGCCGTCCATGAGCTGGAGCGGGCCGGGTATATCGTGCGGGTGAGGGAACGGGACAACCAGGGACGGCTGCGGGGAGCGGAGTACACCATCTACGAACAGCCGCAAGCGCCGTCAGCTTTACCGACGTTGGAATAACCTGCGTCGGGAAAACCGTTGTCGGAAAATCCTATGTAGGTAAATCCGACGCAATTAAATAAAGATATAAGTAAATAAAGAAAAATCAAGTAAAGACTTATCAAGTACCCATTCCTTCCCTATCTTTTCCACTACCCCCTCCCTTGGAGGACAAGCGGCAAAGCCGCCGGAAGGAAATGGAAACGAAAAGCGAGAGGCCAAATCGTAGTAGGTAAGCGTTTGAAGTAATCTCCGGCTTTCCCCCCCGCTTAGCACCGTGCGTG